>NZ_CALPCY010000029.1:0-63501 GCF_943193115.1 Otoolea muris | reverse complement strand
GCGAAAGCCAATGGCCTGGATGCAATGAAATACATCAAATATATCCTGTCAGATATGCCGGGGAGTACATTTCTTGAGAATCCGGAATATCTGGATGACTATCTACCATGGGATCCCATAGTACAGGAACGGTGCCGATGACCACTGCCCTTTTATTATAGAGGGTTGGTGGTTATTTTTCTATCCACTATCTTATTTGACGCTTACGGAGAATCAGAGGATTCATGCCAGAGACGAGGGAATTTTCCCTTAAAGCATCATTGACCGGCTGGATTGTTTTGGCAAGCCTGCTGTGCCCTCTGGCACGGGTATCTTTAATCAGGTAGGGCGGGTCTGCCACAATCAGGTCAACGCAGGAATCCGGCAGCCGTTTCAGACCCTCCAGGCAGTCCATGTGGTAAATTTTACTGGTTTCCATCAGGAAGCCATCTCCTGGCTGTCCTGGTGATTCACAGGGCTGCTCTGACTGATGGTAATCCCTTCCTGGTTCTCAAATATCCCCGCCGCCATCTGTCCGGCAATCCGCTTTAAGACTGGAACCGCCACACTGTTTCCCAGCAGTTCCAGGGCCTTACTGTCTGTCACCGGAAATATAATTGAATCCCGGATGTACTATATATTGGCGGTCAAAATATTCATCCGTGAACATATGCCCATGTGAAACCTGGCGGGTTCTTTCGGATTGAACTGTTAAGTATTTCTTAATAGTTGCCTTCGGCGTCAATTTCCCATCATCATAAATATTTTTGCGGATGGAGTCTCTATGAGTGGCCGGAAGAATGATAATCCAGGCTGTCAGTCTCATCCTTGTAGTTCCCATAAGTTTTTTATGAACATCTTGAATTTCATTTCTGTAACAAACAGTTCTGATCGCTTTTAAGTCGCCCGTGTTCCTAAACAGGCTGATGTCGTTTTTTAATATTCTTGAAATCCTGGAAATGCTTTTTTACTGCGGCAGCCGATGTCCTCAGCGCAGACAGGAGCCGTGCGGAAAAAATAACAAAAACGTTATCCGCAGATAAGGGGCGATATTCCGACTTAGGTTGCAGTAAAATACTGGGAAACAGAAAACGGATGGATATAAGCGGAAAACGCGCGGTTCGGATAAAAAGAGTTCCGGCCCGCACATTTTTCCGAAAAACCACACTCATTCGACATTCTATATATGGGAGAAAACCAGAAGAGAGGAGGAAGCCAGGCACAAAGCCGTAC
Source organism: Otoolea muris (assembly GCF_943193115.1). Lineage (NCBI taxonomy): Bacteria > Bacillati > Bacillota > Clostridia > Lachnospirales > Lachnospiraceae > Otoolea > Otoolea muris. The sequence continues at coordinate 62,289 of NZ_CALPCY010000029.1, read as the reverse complement.
CTGGAGCCCAAAATTATGGCAAGACACAACGAAGTGACATTGTACGGGCAGGTTTCCAGTCCCCCGCTCCTGTTGCGGGAATCCAGCCAGGATCCGGACAGCAGGCTCTGCCGCGTGCTTTCATCGTTCACGGTCATCCGCGGCATCCGGGATTTTGGCGCGAAGGATCAGAGGATGAGGCTGGATGAGCTTGTGGTCATGAGCGGGAATGAAAAGATCATGGACTTCATGAAAGAATGGCAGCCAGGGGATATCGTGTCCCTGAGGGGAACGTTGGTCACGAATGATTACAATAAGACCTGCAACTGCGCGGAATGCGGGCATACACAGATCTACAGGGGCTATTCCGCGTACGTCTATCCCATATACGTCCGCCTGGTTGCCCAGGGATACACCCCGGAGCAGGGGCTTGCCGACCTGCGCCGGAACGCAGAAGTCTCCAACCGGATCACCGTGATCGGGAAAGCGTGCGGCAAGCCGGCGTTCCACAGGCACGAAAGAAGCGGGACGCCGATCAGCAGCTACATCATCGATATTGAGCGGAAATACCGGGTCAAGGAGGATCTTGACTCAAACCGCCATGACTTTCCGGCCGTTAAATCCTACGGCAAGATCGCAGAAAATGACTACCTGGCGATTGAGGAAGGGGGGATGGTCTTTGTTGACGGGCAGCTCCAGGTCCGCAATTACACCAGGAAGTTTATCTGTGAGGAGTGCGGGGCGGAAATCGAAAAGCTGGACAATGTGACAGAGATCGTACCTTATTCCACGGAATACCTGACAGGATGCCATTCCATGGCAGATATTACAGCCATACGGGAACAGGCAAAGGAGCAGCAGGAATTTGAGGCGACGCAGGAGATCTTCGCAGGGAGGCTCTATGCAGAGGAGGACGCGGACAGAGGAGGAAACCAGTGGGACTAAAACAGGATAACATTGATTCCCGCGGGCGATGAGACATGCGGGCATGCCTGCATGCACATTTAGCGACTGCCGCGAGGGTCACATACCCGCTGCTCTGCAATGCCACAGGCTTGATGCCCCGTTGCTTGCAGCGGGGTGTTGGCTGTTAAAACAAAAGAGAGGAGGAAGCAGGATATCCTGCGGGATTTTAATGGAGAACATTTTGAAACCGGAACAGAAGATGTATCTGATCCTGTCTCTGGTATCGGGCATGAGGGATGAATGCGCGGGAGAGGAGGAGAAAGGGACGGACTACCAGATTGCGTCAAGGATCTACGCGAATGCGTTTACAAGCCTGATCCGGCATGGGATCCTGCTGGCGCCGGAGGAAAAAGACGGGATCGCCTTTTTACAGATGGAACTGGAGGGCCGCGTGTACAGTTGCCCGGCCAGGGCGGTTAAAAACATCATGAGAGAGGAATTCATTTCTGTGGAGGAAAGACTGCCGGAGATTGCGCCCCTTATCAGGGAGGAGGAAGACAGGCGTTTTGCAGAATCGAAGAGTGGGAAGAGGCGGGCGAAGCCATGGGAGGCAGGACAGCCCATGGGGGATGCCAAAACTCCGACAGCGCCAGGAGCGGCGCCAAAGCCTGGATCTGCGCGGGCTTCTGCATCAGGACAGGAGGGAGCGCAGACAAAGGCCGCCCAGCCGCCGCCCAGCCTATTTCCGGGAGGCGCATCCGGCCTCGCAGGGCCGTCAGCCGCCGGGGAAACGGAAGATCTTGTTTCACCTTCACCATCCCAGAGCCCGCTCGGGCCGTTTTCCAGGTTCCTGCCTAAAAGCAGGAAACAGAAGGTGAGGGAGGCCGTGCCGGCCATGCGGAAAGAAGACGCCCCTGCGCTGGCTCCCGTCCCTGACATGATCCCGGCGGCAGAAGAGGAAACGCCTGGTGAGAGGATCTGCCATACCCATTACGTGATGCTGAAGAAGACCTACGGAACTCAGGTTACCGGGCCTTACACAGTTCAGGTATGGCCGACAGAGGTGATCGGAATGCATCTGGAAAGGACGCCGTCCGGGATCTTTGTCCGCGCCCAGGCCCCGAATGGAACCATCGTCTGCAGGGTGAACGAGGGACACGCGAAATACATTGTCCTGGAGATTGACAACAAGCAGTTCAACGTGTTCGGATTCTGGGAGGATGGGAAATTTATCACCGAAGTGGCGGCAATCAATAAGACAGCGAGCATCTATTCCATGACCGAGGAAGTGGAGGCGGAATGCCCGGAGCGGCCATCTGATACATTTCTGGATCAGTTCCGGCTGAGGGAACCGCACCGTCCGGAGTTCTTTGTGGTTCCGGTGGATCATGTCAGCCATGGGGAGGATACCGTCCCAATTGCCGCATTCATAAGGGTGAAGGACAAAAATTATGTCATCAGCTCCAGGGGCAAGGGGAACACGCTCCTGTTCACTTATGAGAACCAGTTGTCTGAGATCAGCGGCAGATGGAAGGACGGGAAATTTTTGTTCGAGGTTTGCGCTGTTGATCAGGAATGACCGGCAGTAGCTGAAGCTGCCTGCAGGGAAATAGCTTTCCGGGGATGCCGGATGTCTGTTTCCATTTTGGAAAGCGTCTGAAAGGGAAAGGAGAATCCCTGCGGCAGGATCCACCCGATAGGAGGAAAAATATGAGGAGAACAGAAAAACAGTGGAATTATGAAGAAGGCGTTCCGGCAACGGAAATGTATGAAGAAGAAGGAGGCTATACGGAGAAAGATCCCACAGAGCTGGAAGGTTACGGCGGCGGGGACTATGAGGAAGGCTATGGGTATGAATACGGCGATGATTTGGGGAACTACGGGAGCGGCTTAAGCGGCCATATGGAAGAGGAGTACGGCCAGGAGAAGAAAAACCCGATCGAAGGGATCCGGGACAGCGCGTTCCTCTTAAACGCTACAGAGCTTTTCTCCAGGCGGAAGGATGCAGCCCAGATCCATGAAAATTTCAGGAAATACGTGGCGGATGCCAACAGTGGAAACCCGGCCTCCCATCAGGCGGCCCAGGAGGGTGCGTGCCGTGATCTGGAATTTTTTATTATGGACATCATTACCCGCAAGTTCAGCACGTATGTTGAAAAGGATCGCAGTTTTTATGAGGATCTGCTTCAGGCGGGGAGGATCGGGATCATCGCGGCCCTCCCGAAATACGATCCGGAAAAGTCCATGCCGACAACATATTTTTTCAATGCCATCAGGCATGAGATGGTTTTGCAGGTCAATCTCATAAAGCATGACACCAAGTCCCATGTGGCGACTACAAAAAGGAAGATCCAGGAAGTGGACAGGATGTTTGCCAGGCATGGGCAGACGCCTACCCTGTATGACTACGTGTACAGCATCAAATGCCCATTCCGCCGTATCACAAACGCGCTCGCGGAAATGAAGGCGGGGAACACCAGAACAAGCATTGATGACCCGGAGACAGCCCCGCTGGCGGACAGGCAGTCCTCTATGCGCAGCCCGGAGGAGAGCGCCATAAGCAATATGAATTTCAGCAAGATCCTGCGGGTCGCCCACGAGCTGGAGCCAAGGAAAGAGATCATCCAGTGTTTCATAGAAATGAGCGACGGCAGGGTGAAGACCTCGGAGTTGGCTGAAAGGTATAGCCTCAGCCCTTCGGAAATCACGGAAGGCGTCAGCAATTTAAAAAATCTCCTGCGTTATAACCCGGATATACGGAAGATGTACCCGGAGCGGTTCCGGGCAAAGGAGCATGAGCTTTCCGAGCAGATCGCCTACATGCCGGTGGAGGAGGGGCGCATGGCAATGGACAGCGTCCTGGATTCCCTGAAGGCCATGTCAGGCGGCGGGGAAGAAGAATTGTTTGTTACTGCCATGGGATGACGGGCCTGCCCCGTCATGCCTGCCCGGGAAGCGCCTGGCGGAAAATCAGCCGCAAAGGCAGGGGTGGAGAGGATCCGAGAGTACATATAAGCAGAAAAGGAGAACAATTATGGAAGGCATCATAAATATTGCTGGAGTCATCCCCAGAATGGGTACGACCACGATGTCACTGCAGCTGGTTCGCTTCCTGCAGGAGAATGGGTACGACGCCTGTTACGTGGAGATGTCGCGTCAGGATTACATCTGGGGGGCCACAAACATTTACAAAGGCGTGTCCATGGACAGGGTGTCCGGGAGGACCATCTGCATGGGGATCCATATGTTCCCGTCTGACCGCATGGAAGCCCTCCGGAAAGGGAAGCCGCCGTACGACTATGTAGTCTGCGATTTCGGCAGCCTTTCCGACACGACGTTCAGCAAGCAGCGGTTCATAGGAGGGGACTGCGGGATCCTCCTGTGTGGGAACAAGCCTAACGAGGTGTTTTGCACAGAGGATGCCCTCGCGGATCCGATGCTGGAGGACGCGGTGACGGTATTCAACTTCACGGATCCGGCTGACCAGGCGGAGATCAGGGCGATGATGATGGGCAGGGGCGGGATGACTGATTTCATGCCGTATATCCCGGATCCGTTCCATGCGGGGAAGGAATATGCTAAAGAAGAGTTTTTCCAGCGCATCATGGATCGGGTGATGGGCGTTATCCATCCTTAATGTACTCCCCAAATCTCACAAAATCAGGCACAGTGGGATTTGGGGAGTACATCTTAATAAAGAGGAGGGACACATATGGCGAAATACCAGGATATCCTGGAACGCAGGAACGAAAACGCAAGGCTAAAGGAAAAGAAGCAGGAGCAGCTCCGAAAGGGGAGCGGGATAAGGAACACTGGGTATTACTTAAAGGAAAAGACATGGAAATCCTACCTAAAGGATGGGGCGGCGCATATATGGTATCTGGCCTATGCGGCCCTTGCCTTTATCGGGGCCATCATGGCGCTGAATCCAGAATCCAGGCGCCTGCTCCTGCAGATTTTTCACCTGGGATGATTAGGAACTATCTCGAAATAATGGTGAATTCAGCGCCAGCTATTTGTGCGGGGCTGCACCAGGAGCGACACACAAAAGATAAGGCGGAGATTTTCCGCCTTTTTTGAGTATCCGCAAATTGTGAATGAAAAATAGAGGTTATCCGCCATCATTATAAAAAAGTATCCATGAGGGAGGAATTAAAAAATATGGAAAAAACGGATCTGTGTTACCTGTATGATTCTGTGTTCAGCGGGAACAGCAAAACAATCCTGCATGAGGTTGACAGGGATATGCTGTTTAACAGTGACATTGGCTTTTTGTGCCGGTACGCATGCGAATATTACCTGCACTGGGGGCCGGAAGAAACCATACAGAAACTGTCCAGGCCGGTCTTAAGGATGATGAAGCTGGACAACCTGGTGGAGGAGATGGAACTCCCGCCGGAGATCTCGCCGCCGGAAAAGAGGATCTACCTCTATTCTCTGATGTACCCGGAGTATCTGGGAAAGCTGCCGAAGGCTTTTTTTGTGACAGCCTTTTATCAGTCTGTGCTTATGGGGCGCAGGGAGGAATTTCCGCGCTGCTTTTTCTCCGGCGGGTACGGGGCGGAGCAGAACGCGAGGATCTGTCTGATGTACGCGCTCCAGATATTCGCGGGCTGCCGTACAACAGGGGGCTGCATCCGGTTTATGGCGTCCAGGCAGGCGGTTCCGTTTTTAAGGGAAGCAAAGCTGTACTATGTCATGAAGCGGAGATACCGGACTCCGGATGCGTATATCCAGGATGCGCTTGCGCTGGTTGGCATGCTTGACCGGGTCAGCCTCTGCATGGGCTACCAAAAGATATACACAGCTTCTGGGAAAAGGAGCCAGGCAGGAAAATAGGCCCGGGAGGGAGCGGGAAGCCCCATAGACAGGGATGTCCTGTCGCAGAAACAGGAATTCCCGGGGAAAATGGCTGCATACTCCATAATCTTATTAGACCGCTACGCAGCATGGCGGAAAAAATAAGAGAAAAGGAGCAACAGCCATGAAAAGATTAAAAGAGCCAAACGCATATATGCCGCAGGAGGAGAAAAAGCCTGGGAACCTGACACGTCCGGTACGCGTGACGATGGAGAGCCGCTTGCCGGGAGCTAAACACACAATGAAAACTGTCACGGAATGCGAAAGCGCGATCATCCTGTCAGAGAAGGTGACAGGAGCTGCCCGTTCCAGGGAGGATCCTTCTGAATTTATGGAAAAGAGGGAAGGCTCCATTGAGATGGCCGGTTTTAAGCATCCCGGGGACGCGGTGAGCCTGCTCGTGTCATCCACAGTGGCGGCTGTACACCAGATGAGCGGGGATGATGCGAAGAGGTTCGAGACGAACTTCTTAACCGCAGCGCAGATTATGCTGGACAGATCCGGGATCAGCCGGGAGCACCTGACGCTTCAGGCATCGGAAGAGTTTTTAGGACGCAGGCAGGAGGTCATTGAAGAGGGCAGGCAGGCGGGAAAAACGTAAGCCGGGCAGCAGCCGGCATACCGTAACGGGTCAGGGAAAACTATCACAAAAACAGGAGGAGAAAAACGTATGCATCGAAAAAAAAGATTCAGAACATGCACTGCGGCCTTCCTTGCCGTTACCCAGTGCGTTACGCCGGCGTTCGCGGCGGCAGCCGGGGTATGGGAAGTAAAGAATGGGGACTGGATGTACAAAGGGGAAGATGGGGTATACCTTTCGGACGCGTGGCTTAGGGATCCGCAGGATGGCCGGCTTTACCATTTAAACGGGGCCGGAGTCATGGATTCCGGCTGGATGCTGATAGATGGCGTCTGGTATTTCCTGGACAATGAGCATAACGGCTTTTTCGGCGCGGCCATGGAGAATGCCTGGGCCTGGGTGGACGGGTACTGCTATTATTTCGGCGCGGATGGGAAGATGGCAGCGGCCTGTGTGACTCCGGACGGTTTTACCGTAAACAGGGACGGGCAGTGGACTGAAAACGGAACCGCCGTTTACGTGCCTGGGCGAGGGTATCAGACAAAACCTGCGCCGGGGAGCGGGCCGGCGGCATCCGCAGCGCGGGCATCCGACGGCAAAATGGGAGGCGGCGGATCATCGTCTGGGAACGGAAGCGGCACATCCGCGGGGAGACAGCCGGCGGGTACGGACACTCCGGAAACAGGGATACCAGGAACAGCGGAAGGTATGGAGGCTTTGCAGGAAGGCGGCGTCCATACTAAAACCATATACGAATACGCCATACGCTATATCGATACGGAAGGAAACCTGCTGGCCTCCTATGAACGAAAGGCGCCTAAGGATTCTGTCATCACTGCGGATGTCCGGGAGTTCGCCGGCTACCGGAAACGGGATGAAGGCCAGGAGGTGTTCCACCTGACAATGGATCATGCGGTATTCGCTGTAGTTTACGAAAAGGAAGGCAAAGAAGCACAGGAAAGCCAGGCCGCATACTCCTACACCATACGTTACACGGACATGGATGGCGCTGTGCTTTTCCAGGAAGAAGGGCAGGGTATGCCTGGGGATGAGATACGGATCCCTGACAAGACATTTGATGGTTACCAGAAGAAACCGGGGCAGGAGGAAATCCGGACGCTGGATCAGGATTATGCCGTATTTGATGTTGCCTATATAGAGGAAGGCATGGAGGAACAGTACAGTTATATAGTCCGCCACATCGGCCCCCAGGGAGAGCTTCTTTTGGAAGAACCTGGGAAAGGGAAGGCCGGGGACACGGTAAGTGTCATACCACGCTCTTTTGACGGATACCATCTGTCAGGGGAACAGGGTGAGGACGGTATCCTTGAACTGGAAGGGCAGGTATTCACCCTGTATTACGCCGGCATGGGCGGGGAAAGGGAGTTGGGAGAAGAAAGCCTTTCCTGCTCCTATACCATATACCATGTAGGCATGGACGGGAGGATCCTGCATACCGCATCCGGGGAAGGGGCGGCCGGCAGCAGGATAACCATTGAGGCGCTGTCCTTTGACGGGTATCGGGAAAAAGAGGGCCAAAGCCATGAAAAGACGCTCCCGGCGGGGAACGTGACGTTCACGCTGCTTTACCTGACAGAAGGGGATTCCCCGCACGGCTATACCATCCGCTACGCGGCCATGGACGGAACGCTCCTGGGAGAGGAGGCCGGGGAAGCGCCGGCGGGGTCGGAAGTGGAGATTGAGGTAAGGGAATTTGAAGGATACCGGGAGATCGAGAACCAGAGCCATACTGTGACGCCCGTTTCTGACGGCAGCATCTTCTCCATCAAATATGAAGCCATCCGCGAGGATGACAGGGAAGAGGAACTGCCTGTTCCCGGAGAAGATCCGGGAATGAACCCGGACAGCGAGGAAGAAGACACGGATAAAGAGGAGAAATATTCCTACAGCTTTATCTTCGCGGACGGGTCAGGCAGGCAGATCGGGTCAAAAACAGGGTTTGCGAAACGGGGAGACATCCTGGAGGTTCCGGACATCGTGCTGGAAGGCTATGAAACGGCAGATACGGCACAGGACGCCTTCACAGTGGAAAAAGACGGGGAGGTATTTGCCATCCCGTGCAAAGAGACAGGCTGGACAGGGGACGCGACACCTAGCGCAGCCCGGGAGAGAACCTATTATTACCTGCTCCGGTACTGCGATCGGGACACAGGAGAGTTGATCGCCTCGGAGTCGGGCCTTGCGTCGGCCGGGAACGGGATCGCGCCGGGGCAGGCCCCGGAGGGATACACACTGGCGGATAACTCTCCCTTTATTGTGGAATCTACGGAGGATCCCAGGGGGAACCGCTTCACGGTATGGTGTGTCAGCGATGAATACACGCTGCCGGCGGGGAGTGTGGAATACACAGTAAGCTGTGTGGATCCGGACGGGAATGTCATCAGGACTTTTTCCGGCGCCGCGCTGTCCGGCGCCGTGATACGCCCGGATTATCAGATATACGGGTATGACATGGATATGGAGAATGAATACGAGTTCACCGTGACAGAAGAAAACTTTACCTTTGAGGTGTTATATATCCCCTATCGCGTCATGAAATTTGAGTTTTGCATCACAGACATCGATACCGGTGAGCTGCTTGGGGTAAAGGAACTGGAAGACCGCGCGGGGAGCCGGGTAAATGTCACGTTCAGAGAGGAAGACTTTGCCCAGGAGGGGTACGACCTTTTAAGCAGCATCCCGGCAAGCGTGATGATCTCATCCAACGCGGCGAATAACACCATGAACATCTACGTCAGGAAAACACAGGAGCCGGTGGAAATTGAGGATATCCGGGCATATGTGATCCATTTCGTGTCATACCATGACAGAAACATGAAAATCTTCGATGACCGGGTCGGGACGGCTCCTGCGGGGACGGACATCGAAGTCTCCTTCCTGACAAAGGTGAATCTTCCGGATGGGACTTATGAGGCCGTCGCCCAGGGCGACACCCTGGAGTTTACGGTGGAATCCCAGGTGGATGTCAACGAGTTCTACGTCTATTATTACAGGACGGCAGAATTCGATAGCGAGGAAATGGCTGAGGTGGATTACTCTATCCAGATGCGTGCTGCGGATACGAAGAGCGTCCTCGGAGTCATGACCGGGAAGGCGAAGCCAGGGACGCGTATCTATTACCGAAATACGTTCCCAGAATACGCGTTCTGTGCGGATGAGGCAAATTTTTTCATAGTAACCCCGGACGCTGATGAGAACTACGTAACCATACCGATGTACCGGGTAAATGGAAACTCTCCTGAGATCAACAGCGTCACAGGGAAATATGACGGGGCCGAATGGCTGATGACCTTCACGGACGAGCAGGGCAACCAGCTCCTGCCCTGGAGGTATGGTTTTACTAGGAAGGGGGACACTTTGTACACCGATTACCCGGATACCATTTATGGGGAGGACGGAGCTGTCTACCGAGCAGTGAAGGAAGGGCCTTATGTGGAGCGCGTGGACGGTACAGTCTACCGCCAGTATAACATCAAATACAGGAAGGGAGACGGTTCCAGGAATCTCCTGGACAAATGGAAAAAAGAGGCGCAGGCGGCTTTTGACTCTATCCGGAGAACGGTTCCATACGGATATACTGTGACTTACCGGGAGGAGGATTCCTGGAACGATGTGGCTGTATACGCGGGTGTAGGCGGGAAAGGCGAGACTATATCTGTTCAGGGGATCCAGATTCCCGGATACAGGCTGCCGGATGATAGGGAGCATACTTTCCTCCTGGATGAAAATGGAAAGCAGGTTGTGTTCTACTGTGAGCCTGTTGACGGGAAACCATCGATGAATCAGGAAAAGAATGATTACCGGATCCGGTTCACGGACGGGCTGGGAAATGACGTGCTTAATCCAGCAGAAGGGTATATGGCATTTGAGACAGGAAACAGTTACAGCTATATGACACTGCATTATCCGGACACCTTCCGGGACAGGAACGGGGATATCTGGGAAGCGGACGAAAAAGGCCCGAAGCAGTTGGCCATGTGGAACCTGGACGCGAACCAGTTTGAGATCACCTATCACCGGTACTACGCGAACAAGAATGAAAACCTGTTTGCGGACAGCGTGGAGGACGCCCGCAGGATTCTGACGGAAGCGGCGGTTTTCACAGTGGATGCGGGGAAACATTCCTATATCGTGATCGGCCGGGATTATGATCCATCCCGCGCCGAGACCAGCTCTGTCATCTCCCGGTACGGCATCGCCAACTACGCGACAGAAAAGCTGGATGAGTTCGTGGTAGACGGGGTAACCTACCATGTCATCGCCATCTCATTCAGCCGCGTATGGAACCCGGAGAGCTGTACCCATGATATGGAGGTAACGGGCAGGGTGGAGGCCGGCTGCGAGGTGACCGGCATGGAAACCCGCACATGTAAAAAATGCGGCTACTCTGAGACAACTTACTTCCATGCCAGCGGGCATGAGGACAGGAACCATGACGGTATGTGCGACGGATGCGGCTCGATGATGGCCATGAATATCGGCGATGAGATTACAGTGACGTGGAACCCGGGATCGCTTGGCAAAAATCCTGTGGACATAAATTTCATCTGCATTGACACGGACTATAAGGGGACCGGAAAGAAGCTCCTCTACGCGGTGGACGGGCTGCAGCCCGGATATTACGGGTGTTACAGCGCGGATGGACATGCAGACTATGTGTCAAGCGACTTAAAGCGCTATCTGGAAGATGAGTTCCTGGACGGCTTAAGCAGCCGTGATGTCCTCGCTTCTGCCAGCGGCCGGTCTGTCGGGCTGTTGACACCGGAAGAGTACAGGGAGTATAAGGCGCAGGCGGCGAATGTTTATAAGTTCCCGTCAGGGCTTACGATCCTTCATGAGGAAACAGGGGAGGATGGGCTGGTGGCTTTAAGCAGCGGAGCCAGGGTAACGCCAAAAGAAGCCGGGGAGAAGCCGGTACACCCGATCCTTTTCCTTGACGCTGGCGGGATGACGGAAGGCGCGGTAAGCGGGCGTTGGAAAGTCGGGGATTACCAGTCCAGGCATATCGGGGACAAATCCTATCTGTTCCGCTGTGTGAATGACAACTATAAGGACAACTCGAACCTGGACAAGGCCATGGCACTTTTCCTGTGCGACACGGTCATCCCGTCCTGCGAGGGGCTTGGATTTAATGAGGACAATACCAAACGTGATACCCGATCCTTCGGCGGAAATAACAATTACCGGTATTCCGCCATCCGGCAGTTTTTGCGGGAAAACCAGAGGGAGACCGGGAGCCTGGTCACTATGGACGCAGGCGTAAAAAACGAATACGAAGGCTCGACCGCGCCGGGGAGCTTTGAGGCCCTGGATGACAAGAGGCTGACCAGGCATAAACGGAATGTTTCCCAGTACCTGGAGGAAAAGCTTTTTATTCCCTCCGTGGAGGAAGCCCTGGATATGAGGGATTACCTCTGGAAATTTGACCGGAGTGAAAGGGATAATATCGACGCTGTGTACGACGGGCAGTATCTGACATCCTACTGGCTCAGGACGCCTGTGTACGGGACGGATGACCTGGTTTATACGGTAAACTTAAAAGACGGCACAATCGAACCGCACCCGGTTAAGGAGGAATACGGGATCCCGGACACCCACAGGTACATGGAATATTCCGCGGATAACGGGAATACCTGGAAGCCATGCGAAGAAGGCAGCACGGCAGTCCCGGCGCCGGGCGTTTATCTGGTGAGGGAGAAGGCTTTTGGGGACGCCGTGACACCCGTACTCTCAGGCGGGATGTACGTTCTGGAAGGAACCACCAGCGGGCAGGAGTATTCCACGGACAACGGGGCGACCTGGAACCCGTGCTCGGACGGGCAGACAGCGGCCGGCGTGAGCCGGGAATGTCTGGTGAGAGTGAAGGGCCATTCCTACCAGGCGGACGCTTTGGCGGCAGTGCAGGCGCTGATGTCCACGGATCCGTCCATGGAGTGGTCTGCGGATGACGGAACGACCTGGAACCCGTGCGGGCAGAAGCTTACGCTGGTTCCCCAGGCAGGAAGTTATATCATGCGCCGGAAGGAGAACCCGGAAGGGCTGTGGGAGCAGGCATCCCTTGTCAGATACCGCATAGACGGGACGTCATATGGGTATGAATGTTCCATGGATGGCCGGACCTGGCAGCTTTGCGCAGATGGGGCCACCTACGTAGTGGAGCCGGGGAAGTATACGGTGCGGCGAACAGAAGCCGGAGAGGACCGGGAAGCAGTCGGGAAGACCTGCAGCGTCGGGATCAGGCCGATGTATGCGGTATATCAGGAGCACTAAAAAAACAGTAAAAATAGTTATCCGCAGAAAACCGGGAGAGGGCAGGACGCCTTCCCCGGTTTTTGTGCGGCTCCGTCCAGATGGAGTACAGTATAAAAATATATTTTTGGTATGCCCGGGAAAAACGCCGCAAAAATTTTGGGCGTGCTCCATACTACTTGTGATACGGTCCGGCCGGCATTCCGTCCGGGCACATAAACCATGTTCCCTTTATTATAGAACCGTATTTCACAGAATCATAAGGGAGCAGAAAGAAAGGAGTTTGCCACAGTGAGAAAAAACAGAGCAAATTTGATGAAACGTTGTACTGTCGCGATAGTATCAGTTTCTACAGCGCTTCCTGCTGTAGCGCCTGCGATACCTGCATTTGCCGATGAGGAGGACGGGGCTGTTACCGGAGAAGACAAGGATGCCGCCGCCCAGGATGCCTCAGTGGAAGCGCATGCGGGGCAGGCTGATGAAGCCAGCGCAGCCAGGGAGGCCGGTGAAGCAGCCGGGGAAACTGCTGAAACGGACGAAGCAGATGAGATGGATGAAGCTGAAAAGGCGGGCGAAGCCGACGCAGCCGGAGAGGCCGATGAAACGGATGAGGAAACCGCTGAAACCGCTGAAGCCGCTGAGGCAGATGGGACGGATGAAGGCGATAAGACGGGCGGAGCCGACGCAGCCGGGGATGGGGAGACAGATGAAACGGACGAAGCAGATGAAACCATTGAGGCCGGTGAAACCGATAAAAATGATGAGTCCGGCAAGACAGAGGAGGATGACGACGATACTTTAGCGGACGCTGTACTGGAAGGCAGCGAAATTCCGGAGACGCCACAGCCGGAGGAAACCGCTGGGAAAAAAGAAGATGGACAGGAAAAGGAAACCGAAGCCGACGCTGCCACTAAGGAGGAACTGGCCGGTAACTCGGATCTGCCCGCAAAGGTATTTACGGACTACCCAGAATTTGGATCCGCGGAGTTTGTGGAATGGCTCTCCGGGGCGTCTGAGGAGGAAATCCGCGAATGGTACGACGCTGCGGGACTCTATCTGAACGCAGATAAGGCTGCCAGCTCTACAGCGGACAGTGAGGACGATGGAAAGGATGTCCTTCCGTTTGGGACGGATGCCTTCTGGTCGTGGGTCTATGAAGACGCAGCCGAGATGAGGGATGGGGAATGGCTTTATGACATGGACGCCATCCTGGAGTGGATGGTGGATGCGGGATACGAGGACGCGAAAGCGTTTATGGACGAATTTTTCTTAAGTTCCAATACCCTGCTCGCAGCCGCGGACTATCCGGAATTCGGATCCGCCGAGTTTTTCGCATGGCTGAAGACAGCGACAGAAGACCAGATACGCGGCTGGTATGAAGTCAATAAGGAAGGGACGGCGGAAGCGGCCGGGGAGCAGCTTGCCGCCTACGCCCTGGAATTTGACTCTGACGAGTTCTGGGAGTGGTTCACAGACAACTGCACTGTTACGATCGATGAGGAATCCGGCAGTTTTTCTTACCGGTATGACGTGATCTATGACTGGGTGCGCCATGTCCCGTTTAAGTCCGCTTACCAGCTCCTCCAGTTCCTGGCAATAAATGCGCAGGCATCTGCCTTTGCCGCCGCAGGCAGCCTCTGGCCGAACAATTACGGCAGCACAGGCGACCTGTACAGCAATGGCAGGGGTACGAGGGAGAATCCCTATGTCATCGACAGTGTGGCGGATCTGCGCTTGTTCGCGGTTACGATTGCACAGAATCCGTCCAAATATAATAACAATGATGTATATTACCTGATCGAGAACGGCACGTATGACTTAAACGGCTCCTGGCTCCCCATCGGCGGGGCGCTGAACCCCGGCAGGAACCCGACCGCGTTTTTAGGCCATCTGGCATGTGAAAAGAACGTGGTGATTGAGAATTTCGGTTTTAAGTCCAATACGGCGATCGGTATCACCCCGGACATCGTGAACGGCGTGACCGATCAGTCCCATGTAGGATTTTTCGCGAAGCTGGGGGCAGGCTCCAGCGTGACGGGCCTGCGTCTCCAGACCGATAACAACAATATCGCCGCTTCCGCGGACTATACGGGCATCCTGACCGGCGAGGCAGTGGATGCCGCTATCAAGGAATGCGTAGTCAGCGGGTATGTGAAGAGCGCCTATGGGTATGTAGGCGGCCTGGTAGGGTACGCGCACAGCTCCAATACCGCTGACAATAACCGGGGATGCGTCATTGAGAACTGTATTGCGGACGAAGTAGCCGTATGGACGGATACCGCAGCGCCAAACGGCTTCTGTAACGGCTATTCCGCGGTGGGCGGCATAGCGGGCTGCGCTTCCAACACGTCCATCCTGGATACGTCCGTGGACACCAATTCCGGTTCCGGAAACCATATTTACGGGAATGCCGCGTATGTGGGCGGCGTTGCCGGCGCGATCAAAAACTCCAACATCATCAACACCTACGTGGAAAACGGCCAGGTCGGCAGCACGGGATCCTATGCGGTGGGCGGCATTGTTGGCGGCTATGAGGGGGGCCAGGTTAAGGTCGGAAGGTTTTCCGGCGACATCATCGCCCCGGCCAGCGGTTATAACTACTCCGCGTGCTTCATCGGCGCGGCGATCCGCGGCCACAGCTTCACATACGGCGAGAATGGGGATCTGTGCTATCTGTTCGCGGATACCAAATCCAAGGCGGATAAAGGCGTGTTCGGCGGCAAGCCGGCGGATGTGGGTGGAACCTTCGGCACGGATGCTCATATTGGATACTGGCACGCGGGCGACAAGGGCTATACCCTGATCTCCGGATCCATCGACCAGGACAACGCAGACGGCGACTACTTCTATGAGGAGCTGGAGCGGGGCATCCTGGCATGCACAAGGGCGGCAGGCAGCGAGTCCGCCACAGACCCGAACCTGGACACCCTGGATCATTTCACCTGCGACAGCAGCGGAAACCCGATCCGCGGCTACCTGCTTACTGTAGCTACCCCTATTGTAGACGGAAAGGAAGCGGCGCGCCTGACAGCCTACGTGCTGGGCAACAATTACCGCAAGCCATGCACGGCTGCCAGCCAGGCAGCGTTCGCAAAGGGCGATGTGGTATACTTATCCTTCCAGGATTTGGAGGAAGCGGACGCCTACTACCAGTTAAATTCCGAGGCAGCGCAAAACCCGTGGTATTCCTACCGTAACAGCGACATCTTTACTGTGTTTGAGGAGAGTACGGAGAAGGCCGGCGTGAACAAGTCCGGCGGCTACCATTTCACCATGCCGGCATCGGATGCGACCGTTGGGGCCGTATACAAGAAGGTGGGCGAATCCGTAAGGATCAACCCGGAGCGGGTGGTGTTTGAGGTGACCCAGATCCGTACCGGGACAAGGGAGCGCCCGACCATTGAGTGGCGCGTGACCGCTTATGACGCGGATCCGGATCTCTCTGCTTCTGCGAGAGTGATCACAGACGGGGCCGGGAACAAATGGGAGAACCGTCTGGCCGCGACGCAGACCCAGGACGGGACGCTTAGGGTAGAGCCTGACGCCAAATTCTGGATGGGTTCCAAGGTCAACGGGCAGGCCAACAGCGGCTATAACCTGATCTGGCAGTTCTCCAATAATGCCACTTTGGCGGATGAAGCCGGAAACGGCCTAATCTATAATCTGTCGGCAGGCTATGGGAATACAGCAGCCCCAACCGCATCGTTTATGCTGAACTTAACAGACCCCAGCACATCCGCCATCGCGAAGCAGGCCCATCTTCTGGAAGAAAAACAGAAGAATGAGGGATATAAAAACAGCATCACGACCTCCAGCCCCTATTGGTACCATTCCATCGTCACTGCGACTGCCCAGGTTCAGGACGCGACGGACCAGAACAATCCGCCGGTAGGCACGCTGGACGCGACGATCAAGTTCAATATCATCGACCAGACCCAGGTAGCTGTGAACGGCGTGGCATTAAGCCACAATAACATCACCTATGACGTGGTCCGCACCTTAACCGGCGATCGGAAAAACCCGGCCGTCAAGTACACGGTGAACGGGGAGTCCAATTCCGCTGTTGGCAGTGTGTCCGACCTGATTGCCACCTTTAACCCGGACTATTTCACCAGGGATCAGGTAAACTGGTACATCACCAGCACCGGTCTGGAGGAGGATTTTGACAGCATTAAGAACGAGGAAGTCCAGAACGTGACGGACGTGGACGACGGCACCATCAACTTAAGCTTAAGCCCCAACAGCCATAAGAACGCCTATGTGAACTTAAAAGGCGTGACGGACCGCTCAGCGGACGGGAATATCACGATCTCCGCGTGGGCAAGGGATGAGGACGCCAGGTATACCGCGCTCCTTAAAAAAAACCCGGGCGACAGCCACAGCTACCAGAAGTTAGTGAAGGTAACCGCCCATGACGCATCCAAGAATTCCGTGACGGATACCTGCCTTGTGACCGTAAATTTCAGGACCGAGGATCAGACAGAGATCATGCCCACAAAAGTGCAGATCAATGACGCTTCCCATGTTTATGGGTATGACATCTACTACAGCTTCGCCGGGGATGTGGACTCCGCAGTCACGAACCGGACGATCACCCTCGCGGGCGGGAAGCACGATGTCCTGCAGGAAGGTAAAGGCCAGACCCTTTCCGCAACTGTCAGCAGCAACGGCGAGGTTTATGACAAAAATGACCCGGACTATAACCCGTATGATGACGGCGTGGTGTGGAGCATTGCGAACCCAAAAGCGTCAGAAGGAAGCCTTCTGGATGTCAATAATATACTCCATATCGATCCGGATACCGGCGGGATCACTGTGCGGGGATTCAGCGACACGGAGAACAAAGCGGAGCTTGGCTATTCCCCATGGGTGTGGGATCTGATCAATAACAGAAAGCTTAATGGAACCACGATTCCGGTCCGTATTTACGCCACCTCCACCAGGGACGCAAACGTGTTCGACTATAAGGATATCAATATTACGTTCCGGGCCGCTACGGCTTCTTCTGAGCAGCAGGACGGCATGGTATTTGATATCACGGAGACAAAGACTGTGGCAAAAACTGTTGACGGGACGGATATCGTGGAAAGCTCCGTATGGACCGGGAACCTCCCGCAGGAGTTCGAGATGACACTTTCCGGAAGCGGCGATGGCGCGCCGATCCCGAAGATTTATGATGAGAATGGAAAAGAGCTTACAGGTATGAACAGGATCCTGACACTTGACAACCTGTCGCAGGATGGAGATACCCGCCAGACCACGGCAAGACTGAACGTGAACACGGGCGCAGGCTGGTTTGACGGGATCCGGGACGGGCGCGGCAATGACAACCACGGAACCGTGTCCTTTACTATCAAAGGCACTTCGGAAAACAGCGCTTCGGAAGTTACGATCCCTGTCACGATCAATTACCATTATGAAGGCCTTGACATGACCGCAAAGACCCTCACGGAGCTTCCACATGGCTATGAGGCGACCCCGGAGAATATAACCGAGGCAACCCCGGAGGAGACCTATGACGTATCCAGGGGCAGTGTGACAGACCGCAACATCAACTTAAAGGTTGTCGTGACCCAGGGGAGCAAAACGTCCAATGTGGAGGCGACCAAGAAATGGTCATACGGCATTATAAAGCTTGACAACACCCATTACACGGAGAACGGGGCAGCCGAGAGCACGGGAACCTACGCCCTGTCCGGCGAGCTGGCGAAGTACGCGAAAGTGGATGACAAGGGATACCTGGCGCCCATCAAGGGTAACTGGGAGGAGCTGATCGGCAGGAATGAGACTACCGGGCAGGTAAGCGGAGTTGTCACCTGCTATAAGGAGGAAACCGGGAAGCTCAGAGTTGCGGACAGCTATAAAGTAACCATCGACTTCCGTTATGATATGGCCTACTTAGATCAGCATGAGAAGACCTTTGACATTGTGTATACGGACAATTCCTTTACCAATGACAAGAAGAGCAGCTGGTCCGGCGAGGATCCTTTTAAGCTGACTGCGCATTTTACGGACGAATCCGGTGTCAGCGTGTCCCCGGATTTCAGCTTTGATTCCGACCTGGTAAGCGTGGACGCGGACGGGAACGTGACTGTGAACAAGGATACCTGGATGCAGGAGATCATTGACGGGGCGGAGGAGTACGGCTCCGGGACATTCTCCGGGAGCAGGACGGCTGTTATCACGGCCAATGGAAAGAACGGCACAAAGGACACCTGCGTGGTGACCATCCATTTCCGTTATGATCAGGCAAGGCTTAATTCTAACCAGGAAGATTTTACGGTCATCCGAACCCAGACATCCAGAACCAATAACCCGAGCCATGTATGGAGCGAGTTAAAGGATGGCGTGGTATCAGAGATCGCCCCAAGGCAGTTGGCAGCCTCCCTGCACCTGCAGGACGGCAAACAGACCACTCCGTATTGGAGCACGGACAGCGCGGAATATGTGACCGTGAATGACGCGGGCATGATTGCCCCGGCAATTGGCCAGGCATGGCAGGAAGCAGTCATCACGAATGGAAATTACCGGGATTTTCGTACCAGCGCGGTCCATGTAACGGACAGCGAAGGCACGGTAAAGGATAGCTGTAACGTTAAAGTAAATTATATCTACGAGGATGTGGAGTTCGCGAAAAATGAGGCTGTCCTGAACGTGACACTGCGCGCTACCGGAATGCGTGATGACGCTGTTTATATCGTAGAGGGCTATGAACTTGAAAACCCGGCCGCGCTCCATTCCTATGACCCGGATGAGACGGGTATCCGGTACAGCGTGGATGAAGCAGGTTCAGCGTTCCTGGAAGTGGACGGAAACGGGAAGATATGCCTGACGCTCCCGAAGGATGGAGAGGGCAAACTCCTGTCCGGGCAGGAATTTAAGGATAAGGCTTCCAAATTCATCCAGGACGCCATGACGCACCCATATACCCAGGACGGCAGGTGGGTATCCACCTCGACCGCTGTCATCACTGCCCAAAGTGAAGACGGGCGTATGGCTGACCAGTGCAACTTAAAGGTGAACCTGATCTACGAAGACATGCAGATGGCGGAAAAAGAGCAGAACCTGGACGTGAAGATCCGCGCCCTGAACCGCCAGCAGCAGACATACGATATCAGCAAGTTTGACGGGAAGGTGGATTTCAACATCCATTCCCAGGATCCGGAGGATACCATTACCTTTACCTCCAGCGACCCGATCGTGACCGTGAAGGATGACGGTTCTTACGCCCTGGTGGTTCCGGGCAGGGCTGAAACAAACTGGACCGGCGAGAACTTCCTTTCCAGATGCAATGATTTCGTGAAAGCCGCTATGGCGGCGCCGGGCGTTACCCAGTCCCGTGACGTGGTCCTGACTGCTGAGACGAAATACAGCCACATGAAGGATACCGTCACGCTCCATGTAAACCTGACCTATGAGGAAGTATCCTTAGACCAGAGTGAAGCCAACATGACTGTCACAATGAAGGCTGTGGGCGACGCGGCGGCGCCGGATTACACCTTCAGCGGGGATACCAGCCTGAACTTAAAGAGCATAATCAGCTCTATTGACTTAAATAATACAGGCGTCACCTATGAGTCCAGCAACCCGGATATCCTGACCGTGGACAAAGTCGGCAACGTATCCCTGACAACGCCCCGTTATTCCGACTATGAGCGGTTCATGAAAGAAATAGACGAGGGCGGGGACAAATTCGAGTTTATCAGGGAGGCTATGAGGTTCCCCTATGAGAAGGAT
Source organism: Otoolea muris (assembly GCF_943193115.1). Lineage (NCBI taxonomy): Bacteria > Bacillati > Bacillota > Clostridia > Lachnospirales > Lachnospiraceae > Otoolea > Otoolea muris. The sequence goes on along the minus strand of NZ_CALPCY010000029.1, from coordinate 41,957 downwards.
AAGCCCGACAGCATACGCACGCGGGACGTAACGGTTACGGTGCGCGACAGCAACGGGCAGGAAGACGAATGCACTATCCGTGTGGCGATGATGTACGAGAACCTTGTCATGAAGAATAAAGAAGTCACTGTAAAATTAAAGCTCCGGGCAAAGAACCTGTACCGCAGGGAGTTTGAGATTGTCGGGGAGCCGGTATCCGTGGCGGCCAGGGTAAACTCGCCTAATTATGCCGAAGCGGTCTACAGCTCATCCGATGATAAGCTTTTGACAGTGGATGAGAACGGCTTCGCGTTTATCGCACTGCCGTCCTCCATGAGCGGGGATGCCTTTATGAATGGGATCAATGATTACTTAAAAGACGCAATGCTGCACCCATATGACAAGAAAGACCCGTATATCTGCACAGCCAGGGCGACCGCGGTTGCAATGACCAAAGACGGTACGATGTCGGACACCTGCACGGTGAACTTTGAGCTGATCTATGAGAATACCGATCTGGTAGATGCATCGAAGACGATGGATGTGGTAGTCACGGCGACAGGCTCCAGGAGCAACCCGTCCTATACAGTGGCCGGCAACAGGGCTACTCTCGTTACCCTGCTGCAGAATACGCAGACAGACGAGCACGGGCCGCTCTACACGTCCAGCGAGCCATCGATCTTAAGTGTAGATAAAAACGGCCAGGTGACTGTGGTGCTCCCGGGCAACGCAACCGGAACCGCATTCACGGGCAAAGCCAACGCCTTTTTAAAGGAAGCGCTGGGGCATCCGTACACGGCGGCAAATCCATATATTGCATCCAGGACGGTCATGATCCGGGCGACAAACGGCGAGGGAGACTTAGCAGACGAATGCCCGGTACGGATTAACCTTAAATTTGTCAATAACACCACCACATACTCCGGCGGAAGCGGAGGAAGCCACAGCAGCGGCGGAGGCGGGGGCAGCCATAGCAGCGGTGGAGGCGGAGGCAGCTCCTCCAAAGGCGTCACGCCAGGAGGAAGCGTGTCCAAAACTACAAGCGGCATGCCGTCCTACGTGCTCAAAGGTGGCTCCTGGGTACAGGATGCCCAGGGCAAATGGCTGTACATTAACGGGCGCACCTACACCAACGAGTGGGCGGCGGTCCACAACCCGTATGCGGACGCCTCCAGGGGCCAGGCGGAATATGACTGGTTCCATTTCGGCGTGGATAGTTTTATGAATACCGGCTGGTACACGGACGAAAACGGGGATACCTTCTTCCTGCACAATGTTTCTGACGGCACCCTGGGGCATATGTATACCGGCTGGAACTGGATCGACGACAACGGGGATGGGATATATGAGTATTATTACTTCGAGACCGAGTCCAATGGCAGGCGGGGACGGCTCTATAAGGATGCCAGTGTCGGCGGCTATACGGTCAACAGCAAAGGCCAGTGGGCAGATGTAAACGGAAATCCCGTGACCCGCACGGCGGAACAGTTGAAGGCCGAGGCAGCCAACGTCCCGTCCTTTGTGGTTGTGGACGGCAAATGGAGCCAGGATGCGCAGGGACGATGGAGCTTCGAGAAGGGACGCCGCTACGCCAATGAGTGGGCAGCAGTATTTAACCCATATGCGGATCTCTCCAAAGGGCAGCCGGCCTATGACTGGTTTTGCTTCGATGAAAACGGTTTCATGCGCACCGGATGGCACACGGATGAAAACGGGGATACGTTTTTCCTACACAGCATTTCCGACGGCAGGCTGGGACACATGTATACGGGCTGGAACTGGATCGATGATAATGGGGACGGGGTATACGAGTGCTATTACTTCGGTACCGAGGCCAACGGCAGGCGCGGGCAGCTTTACAGGAGCGCGACCGTAGACGGCTATAAGGTCAACGAGAAAGGCCAGCGGGTCCAGAATGGGAAGGTCATGACGCGGGCCAGATGACAGAGTTATAGTTTTTCTCTCGCATCCCACGCTTGTGTATCCTCTGGCTGGCATGATATCTATAAAAAAGGGGCTTAAAACATGCTATTATTTTTACTTTCAGCAGAATAACAGCAAGATTAAAGATGGGCTGTCAGGCGCCAAAAATCAGGAGGAGGTATGCATGAAATACGGAGAAGACAAAGGATGCAGAAGGACAAGGCCGCCGCCGGGCAGCTAAACCTGAAGCTATAGGAAGAGGGCAGTATTTTTGCCTGCCCTGCATAGATGTATATAAAGGAGATAATTTTACAATGGCGAAAAGAATGAGAATTTTATTCCCTCTTCTTATCTTATTTATTTGTGTATGTGGGATTAGAAGTGGGACACAAATTAATGCATATGCTGCAGAAAGGCAGGAATGGCAGAGCGGGGAGTGTACGGTTGAGTTCGACGGAATTGATACCATATTTTTATCACCGAGCGACCCCCAAAATAATAGAAGTGTTTTTGCTGAGTATACAGAATCCCAGGCAAAACCCTGGGATTCGTGTAGCGCAGATATCAAACATATTATAATAAACCCGGGTGTGAGCTACTTAGGCAGCTATACATTCAACCATTTATATAACCTGGTTGACATAAAATTCGCTGATGGTTGTTCAGCACATGTCGAACTTGGCTATGGCGTGTTTAAGAATTGTTCTAACTTAGCTGAAATTGATACTGGTTATGGGTATATGTACCAATTAAATAACAATATTAAAAATACGGTTTTTAATGGATGCACATCATTAAAAACTGTACTATCCAGGAATTATCCCTATATTAACTATTTAACAGATAGCAGTTTGCAGAATTTAGAAACATTATCCATTTATTGGAATGGTTCCGACACTGAGGATTTCATTAAAAAGTGTAGAAATTTAAAGATTTTGTGGTTATCTAGGGTTACAAATAACGGTTACGAAAATTTAAAAGAAACACTGAAATATTTATCTGATAATGGTTGCGAGATACATTTGGCGGCAGTTGAGGAAATTCCCTGTGATATCCCAAATTGTGATGTGACAAGCATTGTATACGATAGCGTAAATGACGGAAGGTTATTTTACACGGATGAAGCAGTCAATATTAAATTTAACGAACATGCTTTTGATAATATACCAAAAGATGATATGCAATTATATACTGATGGGTATCATGAAATAACGGATTACGATATTGCCGGAAATACAATATCATTTAACAGTAACTTAATTGATTTAAAGAAAACGACAAATTTTTATATACGATGTAAAGAATTTTTTATTTGGTATAAAGATATATTAAAAAACAGCGATTATTATATTTTTAAAGTGGTTGACCATGAACAAACTTATGACATAACAGGCATTGATGAAGATTTGACTATTGTTTTCAGAACCAATCCAGTATATAATGAGGTTTATTTTAAAGATGAAATTTTGAATAAATATATATCTTCACAAGAATATGATCCTGACACAAGCAATGTTACTGTCACGATTAAGAAAGAGCTTTTTAAAGTGCAGAATGGCTTAAATACCTTCGATTATACATTCCGGCAATATGATAAAGAATCTGATAGTTACCGTGACAGTTATACTGTAAAGTTTAAAGACAGCACTGATTATGCCCCAAAGCTCCTTGGGGATGACAGAATATACTTTAACAGTATGGAAGAGGTAGATGATGTAACTTTACAGATAGCAGCTTCAGATAAGTACCATAATTTTAATTTTACAGGCTTAAGCAGTTATACAGAAGGGCAAACTGTTGATAATGGCGCTGATTACGAAATTAGTTATGACGGCGAGACTGGTGTATCTACAATATTTATACCTAAAAATATCGTAAAGTCTAAAATATTTAATAATTCTGCGGGTGTTATCACTGTATTTGCAGAAATAAAACGGCCAGAAGGAACCAGGAGTACAGCTATAACATTTATTTGTGATATTGATTATACTCATAAGGTTATTGGGGAATATATAGATTATCATGAAACACCAGGAGATTACAATGTACTTTCAAATGGGCGGACATATCACTTATTTACAAACTTGGATTTATCAAAAGTTGACAGCATGCATGATAGGTTTAACGATGCAGATGTTTTTAGCAGGGCTTCCCGTTTTTATTTTGATAAAAATGGCATAATGACTATACAACAGAGTCCTGTTAGCACACCCAAAATGGAGATAAAAATACAGTTTACTGATGGCAGCACAAGAAAAATTTTGGTAGACAGTATAGCAGATTATGGTACAGAACATAAATGTACATGGTCGAACCAGAATATCTTTGACTGCAAAGCTTTAAACTATATAGATCTTCCGTTTTATTACTGGAAACAGTACAATACCCCGGCGCCGTATAATATTTACAAAATAGTAATGGATAATGTTGATATAACTGATTATGTTGGATATGATGGAAACACAACTAACCTCAGGTTTACAAAGAATGTATTTAACAGATTTCCGGATGGCGAATATACACTTACTGCAATCGCAACAACAGGAAATGCATGCTCTGCTAAAATAAAAGTGATAAATTCACCGGCAAAAGTGATTTCAGGTTTGCATGTGGAGTCCGTAACAGAGCAATATTTGTTAAACCAGCCATTTGATAATAAAGGTAAATTAATTGTAACGTACTCGGATTATACAACAGAGGAATTGTCCCTGGCATCTGCAACAGTGAAGGGATTTGATTCAAGTACATTAGGTACAAAGACAGTTACAGTCAATTATATGGGACATGAGGCATCTTTCAGCATTGATGTTATTAAAAGTGTTAAGAGCATATCCCTTATAGGTGAAACAACAGCTTACAATTTAGGGGATGAGTTTGATGGCAATGGTACATTGTCTGTAGTATACGAAGATGATACAACGGATAAGATAAATTTAACAAAGTGTATGCTGGAGGGCTTTGATACATCAACTGCCGGCATAAAAGCTGTTACTGTAAAATATGCGAATGCTACATGTAATTATAAAATTTACGTATCTGGTACGCCGCTGCCTCCGGTTGTTCTTGATACAATTGTATATGAGTTTTACAAAGATTACCCGGATTACGTGGTCATGCCTGTAAAGTTAAACAGCGCAACTGGCATAACGCATATAAAAATTGGCAGCAATTTACTTAGCAAATCAGACTATGGATTGGCCGACAGCCGTATTACAATCCCGCCAGATGTATTATCAGCTTACGAAGCGGGAAAATATTACGTAACAATCCAATTTAATGATTTACAGAAGACCATTGTTTCCAACATTGTGATTCACGTGTACGAAGCGGCAGCCGACCGGGCGGCCCCATACTTATTACAGTCCATCATTGATTTCAGCGGCCAGACATTACGGCTGCCATTTGACCATGGTTATGGCTCATTAAAAACAAACCATGTACTGGCGTTAGTGTTAGATGATGATTTGATTTTACCAGACGGCAGGACGCTGCCTTTTACGGGCTCCAATGTAAAGCAGCTCCAGAAGGCCAGGACATTTGCGGAAGATTCCGATGGTACAATAGAAGAGATTATAGATGAAGAGGAGTTTAAAATTGCGACTGACAGCAACGCAAGATGGGCCAGGGAGGCAACTTCTTCAAATGCAGCGCCAGATAAGAGATTAAAGAAAACAGACAAGCGGATAGCAGGTATTGCCGCAAATACTGTAGTGAAAATGGCGGATATTGATATGGGCGCCGGCAATGTATTTTATGTCGATGGCAATGAGATTGTATGGGATGGCGGCTATATCACAGGTTTGGGCCTTGATGCAGGCGACCATTTTGTAGGCGCTATATTTGATAACACAGAAAAGACAACCGATGTTAGGAAGGTTATCCTTAGGATCGCAGATAAGGATGATGGGCCTGAAAGCCCGGATGACGGAGATACGGATTCTGGTATAGAGGATGATAAAAAGGATCCCGGGACGGAGAAAGATCCGTCAGATACAGAGAAAGATCCGTCTGTTCCCGGGGATGACCTGACAAACGAAACGGATCCCGACAAAAATCAGGGAAACAAACCGGGCGCAGACACAGATTCTGACAATAAACCCTCTGGCGGAAATACAGGTATTATTTCCGGAGGAAATTCAAGACCTTCAGGCGGTTCGTCCGGCGGCTCTTCAGGCGGCGGCTCAAGGCCCTCCTCCGGCGGCTCCTCCTCAAACGGACATGGCCCTGGCAGTACGGCAAATGGTTCAGGCAGCGGGTCAGCAATCCTTCCGGATGGATCCATGAATGCAGAATTTAAGCCTGCCGTACCAGAAACTCCGGGATCATGGGAAGGATCCGGGCAGGACTGGCAGTTTAAAAAAGCTGACGGAACTTATGCAAAAGGAGAGTGGATCGGTTCCAATGGCGACTGGTATTATATCAGCGCTGACGGGAAGATGAAGTTTGACTGGTTCCTGGATGAAAACGGGAAGTGGTATATGCTCAATAAGGATGAAGGCGCCAGGTTTGGAGCTGCTTTATATGGGTGGTATTTTGAAAAACAGGATGGAAAATGGTATTTTATGAACCCGTCAGATACGGCGATGCTGGTGGGCTGGCAGTTCATAAATGGAAAGTGGTACTATTTAACGCAGCACAATGACGCTCCTACATATGTGGGAGATAATATAAACGGCTGGATCTACAATGGGAAATCAAAGCCTTGTGGGAGTATGTATGTAAACGAGGTTACCCCGGATGGCTATCAAGTGGGCTCTGACGGGGCATGGATTAAATAACAAAAAGGGGCGGTGAAAAGCCTATGCCGCAAAAAGGGACGTTTTCATGGATGATACCTGGAAACGTTCTTTTTTGCAAAAAAAGTTATCCGCAGAAACCATAATCCGGAAATGTAAGCCATACTGTAAGAAGAATCAGGCATGCCAGGACAGCGCCCGGCATGGACGGAAAAATCATACAAGAGAGGGAGAAATATATGAACATCAATCAGAATTCAGCGTTTATCACCGGAACCATCGTGTCCCCGTATTATCTTACCTGTGCGACAACGGAGGATGGCCATTGTTATAAGGTTTTTATAAGCGCCAGGCGGTTCAGCGGGACAGAGGATGTCATACCGGCCATCGTACCAGAACGCTGTTTAAGGGATACTATTGACGGGATCGGGCGATCCGTGACGGCAAAAGGCGTTTTCCGGTCAATGGATCGATACAGCAATGGTAAACATCATCTGGATTTATTCCTGTACGTGGATGAATTTATCTTCGGGGACAGGAACACAGGCGGGGATGAGATTGGCGGCGCAAAGGACAGAAACCGCCTGTCCCTGGAAGGGTACATAGGGAAACCGCCAGTTTACCGGAAGACTCCGCTCGGGCGCAGGATAGCGGACTTCATCCTTGCCGTCAACAGCCCGGATCCCCGCCATCCGAACTATATCCCGTGCATCGCGTGGGGAGAGGACGCCGTTTTGGCAAGCAGGATGCAGGCAGGGGATCATATCCGCCTGGCAGGCAGAATCCAGAGCCGCGAATACAGCAAGGTTCTGCACGGGAAGGAAGGGGACACTGTACAGAAGAGGATCGCATATGAGGTCTCCTGCCGCTCTCTGGAGGTATTGGAGGATAAGGGAGGAAAAAGAAGCAAAACGCAGGCCGATGAAGAAGCCAGCCCATTGGATTCCAGAAATAGACGGTTCCAATATGAATCAAAAGCAGGACATAATGTATAGGGAGAGTACGCGGAAATGACAAATTACAAAAAATATTTCGGAAAAAAACGGAAGGCGGCGGCCCTGATCCTGGAATACAGAGAGCTGGCGGCAAAGTTTTCCAGTGAAATATGCTGCCCGGGAAAACAGGGCTGTGACAGTTTAATGAAAAATGGGGATCTCATTTGCAGGGACAGAGAATTCCATAAATGTATTATGAAATGGCTGAAAAAGAAAGCCAGATAAAATGCAAGCCACAATGCTTTTAAACAGGGATTAAAGCGAAGCGGGCATGCTTGCATGCACATTTGGCGACTGCTGCGGGAGTGCTGATTTGTCCGCAAACACCAAAAATGTTTTCCATATCCCATACTAATCACAGCAACAGGAAATACAGGAGAGGAGAATATGATGGGAAAACAGTGGATAGTTATCGGAATGGCAGCGGCATTAATCCTCGGAGGATGTGGTGGGAACAGGAAAGCTGCAATAGTAACGGTTTCTGAAACAGCCAGGGGGATAGGACTATTACAGGAGGAAGCGGCTGTGGAATATGTCTCAGATGAGGACTGGGACATCATAGTCGGTATGCGTAAGATTATCATGGAGAATTATGGTGCTGCGAGGGAAATGGTATCTTCTGGATATGCGGATCCCGGCAATATTGTGGGAAAGGCGGGCGAGCTCATCAGGCGAGGATCTGCCTGCAGAAAGGAGGAAATGCCGGCAGCAGAGGCGAAGCGTATGCTTCACCAGATGGTTGACACTGCGGATGATATAATGAACATGATTGAGCGGGGCGGCAGGGGGATTACCGAGGCTGTAGGAGCGGCAGAAGAAAATACAGAAAAAGATCCCAGCGGGGCGGCAGGAGAATGCGGCGAATCGACAGGAGCCACTATAAAACCGGGAGGCGGAAAAGAAGAACAATAGATGCATGGCGCTTGAGCCCTGGGAAGTATATCCCTGGGCTTTTTGCAGCAGGCGGAGAGAGACGGCATGGAAGTGTGGCATGTCCTTTTTTATTGTTTGATCATTTTCAGATGGTACATAGCTTACAATATCCCCGATATTGCAATTCAGGATATGGCATAAATCATTCAGAGTTTTTATAGAGAGCTCTATTATGTTTCAGGCGATGGAGTATATTGTGGGATACTCTGAAAAATTCCAGTGAAAGCAGGCGTGCCGTTTCCATACTTTTAATGTAATTATGAAAGGCATAGAGAAAGGAAGGGTATGGAAGAAACGGATAACACAAAACAGTGGCCTTTGCCGAACAGTGGAAAAACCAGTGAGGGAAGCTGGGAACAAAACCAAACACTTTAAACAGGAGAAGGAAATTATGCGCGTTCAGAGATTAAGCACAGGTTTAGAGGCTGCCAACAAAGCTGACGGTAAGTTTATAAAGGAACCGCGGTTATGCGGTAGCCGTGGAATAGGGCGGAAAAACGCACAGTGTGGCAGTAGCGGCGCCGCCTGCCGCCCATTTAAAAACAAAAACCATAAAAGAAGGAGAATATAAATATGGAAAACATCACAAAAGAAGAATTTATAGATACAGTGAAGAAAACAGTAGATCTGAGCGCCAGAGGCACAGCCGATATAGGGAGTAAGGAGATGACGGGGAATAACGGCACGGTGTCCATGTTCGTCACAGCAACCCGCGGCGGAAATGTCATAGCGTCCGTATCCATGGAGGCTTTTTATGGGCGCTTCTGTGATACGCAGGATATCAGCGTGATCACAGAAGCCGCCAAAGCCGTCATCCAGGCCCTGGAGCAGGCAGATGATCAATCCCGCGCCCTGTGCGGTTTCATATACCACGACTATGCGGCTGTCAGAGAGAATCTGAGACTGATGCTGGTAAACACGGCGATGAACCGGGCCTGGCTCGCTGAAATGCCGAACATGCCGTTTGAGGATCTAAGCATCATATTTTACCTGGAATGCCGGAAGGACTGCACAGGGAGGGCGACCATCAAAGTCAACAACAGTATATTCTCGCAATGGCGGGTCACCATGGAACAGATGTATCAGGACGCCCTGGGGAATATGCAGGAAAAGTTCCCGTCAGAACTGAAAAGTGTGTTCTCGGTTCTGGCTGAAATGGGTGAGATCAGTGGGGTGGGCAATTTTACCAGGGCCGCCTCACAAGATCAGGAGCTCTGTCTGTACTGCCTGAGCAACACGGAACAGTATATGGGAGCGGCGGCGCTCCTGTACCCAGGCGTGCTGGAATCATGCGCAGAAAAGATGGGCGGAGATTTTTACCTGCTTCCGAGCAGCATCCATGAGGTACTCCTGTGCCCGGCTTTGGGATGCGAAGCGGGATTTCTGAAAGAGATGATCCGCGACATCAACGCAACCGCGCTGGAACCGGATGAGATCCTGGCGGATCATGCATACTTTTATTCTGCAAAGGAGAGAAAATTAACGGCAGTGTAGGATGAAAGCATTAAGGATTTTGAAAATCTCTTTAAGACAGGCAGCCGGACGGATGCCTGTTTTTTCTGGGGGTGGGAAAATACGCATGTTATCCGTCAGCGCCATATTGTCCATACAAATGTGTATTCCGATAATCCGGGACGCCATATATAGTGAAGCTGGGCGAAATTGGAGACCTAAAGGCGGCGGCTTATTTTGACGGAGGTTGATACGGCAATGATATTGCTAACCAGGGTTGAGCGGGGTGGCTGACAAATATATATTGTTTTTCAGGCGCAATTTCGATATAATAATAGTATCAGGATCCGGGGAGCTTTGTATGTACAGGGTACAATGAAAGGAGCGTATATCCAGAGATGGCAGCAATCAATAGAAAACATAAGGATCGCCTGTTCAGCTTTCTGTTTGGGGAGAAGGGAAACAAGGAGTGGACGCTGAGCCTGTTCAACGCGGTGAACCAGACGGATTATACGAATCCGGATGACATTGAGTTTACAACCATGGAGGATGTGGTGTATATGGGGATGAAGAACGACGTGTCTTTCCTCCTCTGCTACATCATGAACGTCTATGAACATCAGAGCACTTATAATCCGAACATGCCGGTACGTCAGTTGATGTACGCGGCAAAGCTGTATGACAAATATATCCAGCAAAAAAAGCTCAGCCTTTATGGGAGGAAGGTAGTACGGCTGCCGGCGCCGAAACTGGTGGCTTTCTACAATGGAACAGAGGGGGAGGACGATCAGATCCTGAAGCTGAGTGATGCGTTCGTCTGTGAAGGGGAGGCTGTGGAAGGTGATATCGAGGTGAAGGTCCGGCTGATCAATATCAATTATGGGAAGAATGAAAGCTTCCTGTCTTCCTGCAGGCCATTGAAAGAATATGCGTGGCTGGTGGACCGGATCCGTAAAAACCGTACAGGCATGGAAATTGAAAATGCAGTGGACAGGGCGATAGAGGAGACGCCGGAAGATTTCGTAATCCGGCAGTTCCTGATCGGGCACAGGGCGGAGGTGAAGGATTTGTGTATTACGGAATATAATGAGGCAGAGACGATGAAGATGATCCGCGAGGAAGGCCGTGAAGAAGGTCGGCAGGAAGGCCGTGAAGAAGGCCGGAAGCAGGGCCGCAGGCAGGGAATCATGGAGATATTGGGAAATCTGGTAAAGGCCGGTGAAATGACAGCAGAAAAAGCGGCGGAATATGCCGGTATGCCCCTGGAACAGTTTCTCAGCAATTAGGAATCTGTGCCCCAGCAGTCCCTGAACCGGGCTGCAGAGGGACAGTGGAAGATATTTATATTAAGGAATATAGTGTTAGGCCGCAATTAAAATTCAGCAGCGACTGTACAGTTGCCGCAAATTAAATCCGACTATAAGAAAAACAATCGACTGTACCAGACATCAGCAGTAAAGAATAAAAATCAAACCACAAGCCCTTCCAAAGGAGGCTCTCAATTATTGAGGGCTTCTTTATTTTACAGAAAATCAAAAAACTGCAAATTTCTATCCGTAGATACAGCATCCATCCCGATCCCCCACAAATCTTCTCAGCGCCGCGCCCAAAGATTTTTGCGGATAACCGTTTTTATAAATCTTATCAAACCAGCAGCGCCTCAGAAACCGGAATACCGGGCAAAGGAGGGCGGAAAAATTCAAAAGGCCCGCCATAGTCCCAAAAACCCTGAATCTGCCAGCTCCCGTTCCCCCGCATGGCCAGCAGCATCATTTCCCAGTTTCGTGCAGCCCATGACACCACACTAAAGTCCTTAGCATGCTCCATACTTTAGAAAGAAAATTAGGAGGGAGAGCTATGCGAAAAAAAAGGAATGATTACCGAAAAGCGAAAAGCCCGGCCAGGCGCGGGCTCAGCTTTCTGCTGGCAGGAGTGATGGCTTTTTCAGCCATAGCCCCTGGGCTGGGCGCATACAGCGCCTATGGCGTGACGCCGGATAAGCCGGCAGCCAGCGACGGGAGCATCCCCAATGGCAGCAGGCCGCAGGACATCATAAATACCGAAGAAGTGTATATCAACGATACGCCGGTTCGGCTGCAAGTGTCCAAGGTGAAGACCGCCAAAGGGGATCACGAGGGCCTGAACCCGAAGACCGTGGAGTCTGCTCTGGCCGACACCATCACCTACAAGGTGTCCGGCCGGATCGAAGGCGCAGAGCATGACCTGATGGACCGGTATGGGAAAGACCGGATCGAGCTTGCCTACAGCGCCGGCGGGATCTATTTGGGTTACGGATGGCTTAAGGGTACGCTTGAATACTTGTCACAGCGGAAAGCGCAGAATGTAGATGAAGATATTGATATCAAGTATAACCAGCAGGGCGTCTTTGAAGGTTACGCATATATCACAAAAACACTGGAGACTGCGGATGACGTGAACCGTTACGTGGCGGGCGCCACCATGACCTTGTATGACGCGGTGGAGATCTTTTATGACCCGTCTGCGGACTACGACATGGATGACAAATGGACTGGGGTTACCGTAGTCCGGGAGCCCGGCTCAAACAATGTCCAGATGGTCTATGTCAACAAGGGACACGCGGGGAACCGGATTGAGTACGTCATACAGAAAGAGGACGGGGAAAAGGTTACGGTTGACGGATCCGGGACTGAGGTGGATGACAACTACAATTACCAGGACGCCATTAATGACGAAGGCAGCGGCGTCTGGATTGCCAGGACTATCCAGAGGGAAGACACCCCAATCCTTTTCTACAGCTTCGATAACCTGCATGTCACAACCAATGACGAGTATGTGACAGGCGGGGCGGAGAACCGGAAAAAAGTGGACGCGGTATTCGGCTCCCAGCGCTATAACAAGGAAGATTCCCTTTATGCGTTTGACAAGGAAGGAAATGTCATCAACGCCGACCAGTACGACAACCGGGACTTTTCCATTTATGCGTTTGAGGACGGGGAGACCAGGCCGGTTTTTGAGTTTACCGGCAGCAACTTCCGCAATATCCATTATTCGCAGAATGACAAGAAATTCCGGTTTTATGACGAGGACCGGAACGAGGATAAGAAGATGCGGATGTACCACCTGGATGAGGACGGGAACCGTGACGCCATGGTGGATCCTGCAACCGGCATCGCCTACGTAACGGAGCACATCAAGCCGCAGGAATCAGAGGGTTCCCACGATAATATTCATCGCCCCAATGACTATTTCCTTTCTGATAAAGACGTTAAGGTCTTTGTATGGCCGGTGAATACGTTTTACGACGGGACAGGGAACGCGGATGACAACTCTAAGGGAAGCCATTACTTCCAGAAGATCATCACGACGAGGCCCGCTTCCATCAACGCCGATACTGCGGAGGAATATGTGTTTGGCACACTGGCGGACGGGAAGTTTGAGAACAGCTTAAACCCTGTCCTTGACCAGTACGGGCATCCGGTCTATCACCGGGTATCCGGGGATAAATATGTCAAGGGCCATGACCGGTATGACTATGATGGCGAAGAGTATTTAGGTTACACTTACGAGGACGGCCTGGACGAATGGAACGAGAACGCCTATGTGATCAATGACCATTACCATCTGTATAATACCGATGAAGACGACCCGTTTAACCAGGAAACCCATTACCAGTACACGGACCGGCAGTCTGTTAAGGTTACCGTCGATGTGGATAACAATTTTGTCGTAAACGGATATAATACTGTGCCGGCGCCGTCAAGGGAAGGCTACGTATTTGCCGGGTGGCTCCTGGAACCTGGCCAGTTGACGGATAAGTGTACCGTTAAGGCGTACTGGAGGAATGGGAACAATTCCATGCCCCCAGAAGAGGAAGCGATGTGGTATTCCTCCCGCGGGGCAGAAGGGCAGACAAAGACCATGACAGTCACCTTTGACGCCAACGGCGGGGCCTTTCGCGCCGGGCAGGGGGATATCCATTCCACGGATTTCCCGCTTTACCGCAGGCTGGGTGATGCCTACATCATCAACAACACCTGGGTGACCGGGGAAAATACCCCCAACGACCCGTTCGATACAACCCTGATTGATACAGTTGGCAATACAGCGGCCGGGAAGAACACGATCTCAAATGACGGCCTCACGGGAAATGACGTTTATTCTTCTTCCACCCGTTCCGGCGGCCAGGCCGACATGCTAAAGCGCCTGCCGCGTTCCCTCTACATCATGGAGGAGCTAAAAGCCCCTGCCGGTTATGTGAAGGGAATGCCGGCGCCGATCACGTTTAATGAGACGGATAACGTGCAGATGGCGGAAATGACGGATCATACTATCAAAGTGGAAATCCTGAAAGCAGACGCCACAGACGATTATAATAAAAAGCTTTGCAGAAACGGCGAGCCTGTGAAGACGGCCGGGGGCGAGTATGTGACTAAGCCCGAGGCAAAGGGCGCTTACAGTTACCGGCATGTCAAAAACGCATCCCTTTCCATGAAAGGCGCGGACAGCGTAACAAAGAAAGCGTTCAGCGACTGGGTATCCATTACCTCCTGCACGGATTTCATAAAGAAAAACAGCGGCGGGACATGGTATATTGAGTTTGACACCACAAAACCGCTTTTCCTGGAAGGGATCCCTGCGGGAAGCTATACCATCAGTGAGGTAAAGACGCCCGCTGGTTTCGTGTCCATGGCGCCACAGACCATCACAGTGGGGGAGTACGAGGGCGTGCAGGTATTCAGCATGGCCGACGACCACATCAAGGTGGAGATTGAAAAATACTGGACGGATGAGGATGGAACCAGGCGCCAGTTAAGCAATTCAGAGCGGGCGGAGCTTGCGCTTTATGACGCGGAAGGTGGCCTGGTGGGTTCCTGGCGCACCGATGACGCAGGCGATTACACCAGCGGCGGCGCCCCGAGGGATACAGCCCCATCGGGGAACCTGTTTACCCGCGCGTGGAACGCCGTTACCAGTATCTTCAGGGCCAGGGCCGCGTCAGACGGCACGGATTATACGGCTTTCACAACCCGTTTCCAGTCTGTCTATAACGATGGGAACACGGACGTGGACAGGATCTCGTGGAACGTAAGGAGGACAGCCAGCCTAAAGGCCGGCTCCACGCAAGGCGCGGAGCTCTGGAAGATCTCTGACGGGACGGAAGTGGCCGTAACAGGCGGTATTGTCCCGGAAGACGCGCCGGAAGGCTTCGCTGCCGCTTACGGGGCGAAGGAGGATGGGGCAGGGAGCTTTGAGTACGCAGCGGCGCTGTTGGCGGTAAAGGACAAAGCGGCCACAACCAGCATGGGCGACCAATACTGGAACGTGGATAACGGAACTGTGATCCACATCTGCGCGTCTGTGGATGACGATTCCAGTTCCGCCGGATACCAGTCCTATATCATGGATTACCAGTTTGAGTATCAGAAGCTGGAAGGAAAATACGCAGGGGCCGTGACATACCTGACTGTTGACGGAACCCGCCGGTTCGACTACCTGCCTGCCGGGAATTACCGGATCCATGAGCTGGAAGCCCCGGAAGGCTTCGCGGTAACCGGCGACAAGGAGATTAAAGTCCAGGAGACCGGGGATATCCAGATCTTCGATATCGAAAATAAGAAAAAAGAAATGAAGATCGCCAAGTACACGGTAAACGGGAACGGGCAGTATTTTGCCGGGTACTACGGCAATGAAGCCCATTACACAAATGACAGGGCAAAAGCGGCTGTTGTGGCCGGGGTAAACTTAAAACTGTACCGGAGCGGGACGCAGATCCAGGATCCGCAGGAAGCCTTTAAGGAAGGAAAGATCCCGGCCGGGGCAGCGCTTGTGGATAGCTGGACAACCGGAGGCGACGGCGTCTATACCCAGTACGAATATGACCGGGAGCTGATCACGAAAGAGATGATCGGCCAGCCAAAACCGCATACCGTGAAGGATGTAAGCGACGGATGGTATTACCTGGTGGAGCCGGAGGGCATGAGCTATATGCTGGATGCGGCCCCTGTGGAGTTTCACATCACACAGGAAACCACAGACGCAGAACTGGCGGCGTTTGCCATGGTCAACCGGCCCGCGCCCCTGGCAGTGCGGATAAATAAAACCGACCAGAAGGGAACGCCCCTGTCCAACGCGGTATTCGAGCTTACCAATAAAGATACCGGGGCAGTGATCGGCGCTCTTGTGACGGATGAAAACGGGGAAGCGGCCATGAATATCGCAGACACCGGAAGGTTCGGCCAGGACGGCGCGATCCTCCCGTACACCTTTGTCCTGCGGGAGACTACGGCCCCGGCCGGATATGCGCTGGACACCAGGCAGCATGAGTTTACCCTGACGGAGCAGAATGACGGGTATACCTGCAGCATGTGGGGCAACAGCGACGACAGTATCCGGGGCGGCGTCCTGTATGTCAAAAACGAACCTTCCCGAATTTCCATCTCCAAACGCGACCTTTACTCCGGGGAAATCGTCCCGGGTACTGTGCTGGAGGTTACCAAAGCGGAATATACAGACGGGAAATGGCATTCTGATGGGAATAAAAAGAGTGAGTGGACATGGACTGTGAGTGATGATGAGGATGAGTTTGGGCTGCGGGGAATCACGCCGGACACCTCCTATGTCCTGCATGAGTCTTCTGTGCCAGGCGGGTATGCCATGCAGGGAGACGTGTTCTTCCACGTCAGCAAGAACGGGCTTGGAATTGACAGGATCTGGACTGACCCGGAAGAGATCGGGTTCATCTCCTTTGATACAGATGAAAACGGCGAGGTGGAAGCCATGCATACCAGCACACGCACCATAGCCGGCACTAAAGCAGTTATCACTGATTTGGACACCGGGACATCCTTTGAGAGGGGCGTGGAAAAGAACGGGAGGATCCTCCTTACCGCCCAGGAAGTGACAGAGGGGCGCCGGTATAACGCCCGCACCTATGTCACCATGTCCGACACAAGCGTTCATGCGGTGGACTCGGTCACATTCCTGGCGGAGCTGGTGGATAATGAGGTTGTGGTGTGGGCGCAGTACGCCTCCGACCCCAGGGTGGCCGTCACAGACGGGGAGGGGAACAGGATTTATGAGATCGCCGCGGACGGCTCGGATACCGTTATCTTAAATCCGCAATCCGGCCACGCGGTTGCCCTGGCGGTCGCGGATAACAGCAGGGCTGGGAAAGATCGTTCCGGGGTGAAGGCAGGCGATGTCATCACCTACCAGGTGGATTACCAGGGCAGGGGAAAGAAGATCTTTATATACCCGGGAACCGGGCTGACCATCAGCCGGACTGCCCCCGGGGCGCTCCCTGTGGGGGATGGCTCCTGGCTTTATGAGACAACGGAGGAATCCGGGAGGCTGATTATTACGGCAAATGTAAACAGCGATGCGCTGACAGCCGTTTCGATGAAGGTAATATCCGGAAACTCCCAGCTTTCCTATTTAAATCCTGTAGTGGCCAGCGGGAAGACAGGGCCTTTTTCCGGGAATGATTCCCTTGTCATCTCCAATGCTGTGACCGGAACCGACCCGGAGAACGGGACAGCGGAATTTATCTATACCGTGACACTGACAGGCGGGGATGGGAACCCGCTCCAGGGCTCCTATGACTACCGGACCAGGCTGTACTCCGGCACGATGGAGGCATACGGACAGCAGAAAGCGTTTACCGTGACACTGACCGGGGACGACTACCTTGTCATCAACAGCCTCCCTGATAACACGGAATACAAAGTCGCCGCAGGTACGAACGTATCTGACGGGTTTAAGACGGATCGTAAGACAGCGGAGGGGACGATCGGGGAAGACGCGACCGTGAATGAGCAGTTCGTAAGCACCCGCAACATCACCGCGGACCGGGCTCTCTTAAAGAAAGGCCAGTCCTACTACTTAAACGAGATCATCCGGCTGTCGGACCGCGACCATGTGACAGCGGGGTACGGGTTTGGCCTGGATGAAAAATGCCGGGTGGTCAATTTCATCCTGCTGAACCGGCCCAGCACCGTGGAAACAAATAAGCTGGCAAAAGAAACCCAGAGCCCTCTGGCCGGAGCTGTGCTTACAATCACAGACGCAGATGGGAATACCATAAATGACGCGGACGGCGCCCCCCTCACCTGGACGACTGCCAGGGACGTGGAGGTGTTCACAGGGCTCCTGGATCCGGGAAAGACGTACTTTCTTAAAGAGCTTTCCGCTCCAGAGGGCTATACGGTGTCTGAGCCGATTCCCTT
The DNA here is from genome assembly GCF_943193115.1 of Otoolea muris. Taxonomy (NCBI): domain Bacteria; kingdom Bacillati; phylum Bacillota; class Clostridia; order Lachnospirales; family Lachnospiraceae; genus Otoolea; species Otoolea muris. The sequence continues at coordinate 23,732 of NZ_CALPCY010000029.1, read as the reverse complement.
TACAGTATCAGAAGACGGGGCGGTTGACCGCGTGATCATGCAGGATGCTGTAACGGACGTACAGTTTAACAAGGTTGACGCCAAAACCGGGCAGCCCCTGGCCGGAGCGGTGCTCCAGGTCATTGACCGGGAAGGCGCCGTTGTGGCGGAATGGACTACGGATGAGACTGGCAGTTTCCAGATGAAGGCGAAACTGACCGCCGGGGAAACCTATACCCTTCATGAAAAGGAAACCGTAAACGGCTATTACTACAGCTATGATGTGACCTTCACAGTCAACACAGACGGAAAGCCGCAGACCGTTGAGATGCGCAACCGTCCTATCATCGTTGTGACACCGGAGGAGTTCCCGGAAGAGCCGGTGCAGACGCCCGGCGGGTATCCCTTCATCTGGCTTGTGAAAGGCGACAAGGCCCAGCAGGGCGCGGCGGGCCAGCCGGTAATCCCGGGCGGTTCGTACCAGGTGATCGACAAAGCGGAGGACGGAGCGGAAACTGTCGTGATGGAGATCACCGACCCGGACGGCGACGGGCATTTCACTATGACCGGAAGCTGGAAGGAATGGGATATCGTCCTAGAGGCAGACAAGACATATCACCTGCGGGAGACTAAGGCTCCTGCCGGATATATCCTGCCGGAAGCTGATACGGCGTTTACCGTGAGCCATTACGGCGAGGACGTGGTCGCGCCGGTCTATAATGAAAAGACCAGGGTATCCTTTGGGAAAAAGGATTTCGCGGGGGCGGAGGTTGCCGGAGCGGAATGTGAGCTCCTGGTGATGCATGCAGGCGGTTGGAAGGCTATAGATTCCTGGGTTTCCCAAGAAGGCGGACCCCACGCCATAAAAGGCGTCCTAGAGACAGGGAAAGAGTACCTGTACCGGGAGACCGCGGCGCCGGAAGGCTACGCATACAGCGCCTCAATCCGGTTTACCTTAGGAAAGGACGGAAGCGTCCTTCACGCCAGGTATGTAAACGGGGAAGGGAAGAGCCTGGTATACGGCTCTGACGGACGCGCCACGGATGTTATATTCACTGAGACGCTGGCAGGGGATATCTACCAGCTAAACGGTGAGGAGCTGACACTTATAGGCGGGAACCTGGTGGATAAAGCAGGGAAGACAGTTGTGGAAGGCGCGGCAGTGGAACTTCCGGTGGAGGGCAACGTGGTTATCATGAAGGATGATCAGGTGACGGCTTCCTTTGAAAAGACCGATTTCGCCGGCAGGGAAGTAGTGGGAGCTGTCTGCACGCTTTCAGAGAAAAAAGCGGACGGGACAACGGAACAGATCGACCGATGGACAAGCGCGGAGGGAGGTCCCCATACCCTGGAAAAGATCCTGAAAACCGGGGCTGCATACCTGTACCATGAAGAGCTGGCAGCAGCGGGATACAGCTATAGTTATGACATCGCATTCACTGTGGACAGGGCCGGGAAGATTATAGATGCCCATTACCTGGATCCGGACGGAAATAAGGTTCTTTATGACCAGGCAGGCTTCCCTACCAGCATCATCGCCCTGGATAACGGAACCTACAGGGACAAAACTACGGCCATTGAGATCAATGAAAACGGGGATGCGGTTGACGCCAACGGGCACGTATACGCCAGGGGAGTCGCCCTGGCTATCCCGGTAACGGATAACGTGGTTATCATGAAGGATGAGCCTGTTAAGAGCATATTCACCAAGTGCGATGATAACGGGAACGCCCTGGAAGGCGGTTCCTACAGCATCTGCGGTGAGGACGGCGCGCCTGTAAAAGCAGTTAAGGACACCAGCATCCCATCCCTGGAGCATGAAGGCATGATCCAGAAAGGGGAAAGCTTAATCTTTATGGCAAAGAAAACAGGAATCCGCATTGACGGGCTGCTGGAGGCAGGAAAGAGCTATACCTTAAAGGAGAACGAAGCGCCAAAAGGCTATTCCCTTAACCAGACAGGCGTTACATTTACGGCCCCTGTATACAACCAGGCGGAACGGGTGGCAGTGTCCATGGCGAACCGGAAGATCCCGGCGCGTTTTGCCAAAGCAGACGAGGACGGGAACCTGATCGCCGGAGCTTCACTGGAGCTGTATGTGGAGAACGAGGATGGTGCATGGAGCCTGATCCGGACATGGAGATCCACCACAGAGGCCATGGAGTTTGACGGCATCCTGGAGAGCGGGAAGAATTACCGCTACCATGAGGCCAAAGTCCCGGAAGGCTACCGGGCGGCGCCGGATATCCTCTTTACCGTAGACGAAGCCGGGGTGATCCGGAACGCCCGCTATGACGGGGATGATACGGAAGTCAAGGTGGTAAACAACCGGATCGAAATGACGGACAAACCCCTGGGCGTATCCTTCGCCAAGACGGATTTCGCCGGGCAGGAGGTGGAAGGCGCGGAATGCGTCCTTTATAAGAAGGAAGCGGACGGCGCAAAGACCCTTGTTGACGCCTGGACTTCCGGCAAGAAAGAACATGTCATCACCGGAAAGCTTTCCTCCAATACCACGTATATCTACCATGAAGAGAAAGCGCCGGAAGGCTTTGGATACAGCGAGGACATTGAATTTAGAGTCGATAAGGATGGCAATGTCACCAACGCTCACTATATTAACGGAAACGGGGAGACTATCCTGTATGATAAGGACGGCTGCCCGACCACTATCACCGTCCAGGAGGACGGTACTTATAAGGACGGAGAAGCCGTCATTACTATCAACACTGACGGAAATGCGGTGGACGCAGACGGGAATACTGTGGCGGAAGGCGTCCAGAAAGACATGCCGGTTGTAGATAATGTAGTGGCCATGAAGGATGCGCCCACTGATGTGAAATTCCTCAAAGTGGATTCCGTCACAGGCGCCCCCCTGGCGGGGGCCATCCTGCAGGTAATCCAGGCAATTGACGGGGAAGAGCGCGTCGTCGCCCAGTGGACTACAGACGGGACGGGAGCCTTTAAACTGGAAAAGACCCTGGCAGCGGGAGAATCCTATATCCTCAGGGAGAAGGAGACCGTGGATGGCTATTACTACAGCAGGGACATCGCGTTCACCGTGAACAGGGATGGCAGACCTCAGACAGTCATGATGGAAAACACTGAGATCACCGTAGTAACGCCGCCGGATAAGCCGGAGGAGCCGGATAAGAAGAAGCCAGTCATCTGGTTACTGAAGCATGAAGCGGGGGATCCGGACAATATCCTGAAGGGCGGAACCTTCCAGGTGCTCAGTGAGGATAAGAAAGAAGTCCTGATAGACAGCTTTACGATGGACGGGACCTGGCAGCAGTGGGATACCGTGCTGAAAGCGGATCACAGCTACTGGCTCCATGAGGTAACGCCTCCAGAAGGCTACGAAGTGGCAGAAGACATGAAATTTACGGTTTCCCACTTCGGGGCGGATATCCAGGTGGATATGGATGATGAGCCGACCGATGTGGTATTCAAAAAAGTGGACCAGTTGACGGGCGTAAGCCTTCCCGGAGCAGTCCTGCAGGTCTACAAAGGAAAGAAGAAGGCGCCATACGCACAGTATGATCCGGCTGACAAGGTAGCGGAGTGGACAACGGACGAAACAGGTATATTCCGGCTTACAGGCCGGCTGGAAGCAGGCGAAACCTACACCCTGCGGGAGCAGGAGACGGTTGACGGCTATTATTACAGCTATGACATTGAGTTTGTCGTGAACCGCGGCGGCGGGGAACAGGTCGTGGAGATGCAAAATCGGAAGATTATCGTCCAGACACCGCCGGACGAGCTGCCAAAACCGGCCCCGGAGCCGGAAGGCACGAAGCCGGAGTACGCCATGGAGAAAGAGCGGGTAAGCCCCGCGCCATCGAAAGCCGGAATGGACAAGTACGGATTCTTCCATGGAGATAAAGTTTACTACGACGTAACGGTCGTAAACACCGGGGAGATCACCCTGACTATGGACGTGGATGACGCCTTTGAGGAGCCTGGCGGCTTTACAGAGCCGGAAGTATCGGCGGTCCGTTTCTTTGCCAGCGAAACCGGGCGGCAGATCAGCAGCATGGGCAGCTTAAACCGGATCAGCGGCTCTGTGGCCAACATTACCATCCGGCCCGGTGGATATGCCGTCGTTACTTACTCGGCTGACGTCAGGGATCAGGCAAAGGAATTCCTGTCAGGCGCGGCGGCAGATGACGGGCTTGGCTACCTGAATACGGCGACGACTGCCAATGTAACAGGAACCTATAAGGAATACAGCGGAGAAGATGAGGACGGAGACGGCAAGGGCGACACGGTCACAGAAGTGACAGTGACAAAACAAGACTATCCGGATGAACTTGGGGATAAGGAGGACTCCGCCAACACGCCGGTGCAGGAGCCTGACGAAAACGGTGAGAACCCATCCTATGCCCTGGATAAGACCAGACCGGCAAAAGCCCCGGAAAAGGACAGCGCCGGAAGGTACGGCTTCCTGAGGGGAGATACCGTTGCCTATGAGATCCATATCAAAAATACAGGCGACATGCCTCTTAAAATGTACGTATCCGATGAATTCGCTTATGAGATCAGGACGTACTTTGAAGGCCTTAAGATTGTGAAGATCGACGGGGAAGATATTTCTGAAAGCGGAATGGGTGTTGGGACGGATACCGCAAGAATCCGGCTCGAACCGGGCAGGGAAGCAGTCGTTATCTATGAGGCGACGGTAAGCCAGACAGCCCCGGAACGCCTGGCATTCCTTGAAACCGATGATGGGAACGGATACTTAAACATCGCAAGGACTTATGAAGTAAGGGCCGAGAAGCCGGACGGCACAGAAGGCGGACCGGATGAATACCCTGGCATCCCGGACAAGGAGGACGATGCCCATACGCCGGTCCAGACACCGGAAGAGCCGCCAAAGGAGAACCCGCCAGGGCCAGACGAGGCGGAGTACCCAATCATCTGGCTGCTGAAAAACAGCATCAGCGACCCGTCCCACATCCTGCCGGGCGGCACATTCCAGATCCTGGATGAAAACGGCCAGGCAGTCACGGACGTGCTCGACGCAGGAGATGACAGGTTCGGTATCGGAAATACCTGGAAACAGTGGATCGCTGTGCTGAAAGCAGGAAATACCTATTGGCTCCATGAAGTAACACCGCCAAAAGGCTACCTTCCCGCGGAAGATGTGAAATTTACCGTCGGGCATTACGGCGAAAAAGTGGAGGTGGTTATGACCGACAAGCGGAAGAATGACGGCATCACCTTTGCCAAGCAGGATTTCGCGGGGAACGGGGTAGCCGGGGCCGTATGCGTCCTGTATGAGTACGGCCAGGAAGAAAATATGCTTATTGAGTCATGGGTTTCCAGCGCTGCCGGGCATGTGATTAAGGACAAGCTGGCGCCGGGAAAGGTCTATCTCTACCACGAGGAGAAAGCGCCGGAAGGCTACGGCTACAGTGTGGATGTGGTATTCACGGTAAATGATGAAGGAAACGTGGAAAGCTCCCATTACGTGGACGCGAACGGCAATACAGTCCTGTGTGACGGGAACGGATACCCGACCGGGATCATCGTAAACGGGGACGGAACTTATTCCCTGAACGGCGAAACGGTTATAATCAATGGAGACGGGGATGCTATTGGCACAGACGGGGCGGTTCTGGCAAAACAGGTACAGGCGGAGATCCCGGCGGCTGGCAATACCGTGGTCATCAGGGATGAGCCGGTAAAGGTACAGATCCTGAAAACAGACGAATCCGGAAGAGGCATAGCCGGGGGGCTGTTCAGCATCCTGGATTCCGGAAAGAACCCGGTAAAAGCCATTTCCAACACAGAGATCCCATCCATGGAGCATGACGGGTTTATCCTGAAAGGCGAGAAGCTGGTGTTTACAACAGACGGAAGCGGAGTGGATATCACTGGACAGCTCTCTGCCGGAAAAGAGTATTACCTGCGTGAGGAGGCGGCGCCGGAAGGGTTTAAACTGGCGGATGATGTGATGTTTACAATCCCATACGTGAAGCCCGGTATGACGACACTGGTGCGAATGGAGGATGTAAGAACCCAGATCGCGTTTTCCAAGACAGATCTTGCCGGCAAGGAAGTGGAAGGCGCCGAATGCCTCCTCTATAAGAAGGAAGCGGACGGCACAAAGACCCTGATTGACGCGTGGACTTCCGGTAAGGAAGAACATGTCATCACAGGAAAGCTTTCCTCTGACGTTACTTATATCTACCACGAGGAAAAAGCGCCGGAGGGCTACGGCTACAGCGAGGACATTGAGTTTACTGTCGATAAAGATGGTAATGTCACCAGAGCACACTATATCAATAAAAATGGGGAGACGATCCTGTACGATAAGGATGGCTACCCCACTACCATCACCGTCCAGGAGGATGGCGCCTGTAAGGACGGAGAGACCATCATTACCATTAACGCAGACGGAAACGCCGTGGACGCAGACGGAACCATTGTGGCAAAAGGCGTTCAGAAAGACATTCCGGTTGTAGATAACACTGTGGTCATGAAGGACGCGCCCACTGACGTGGAACTTATCAAAGTAGATTCCGTTACGGGGAATCCCCTGGCAGGAGCTATTCTGCAGGTGATTCAGGTGATTGACGGAAAAGAACATGTCATTGCCCAGTGGACCACGGACGGGACGGGAACTTTTAAGCTGGAAAAGACGCTGGAAGCGGGAGAATCCTATATCCTGCGGGAGAAGGAGACGGTGGACGGTTATTACTACAGCAGAGATATCGGGTTTACTGTGAACACGGATGGCAGGCCCCAGACGGTCACAATGGAGAATACCGGGATCACTGTGGTGACGCCGCCGGATAAGCCGGAGGAACCGGATAAAGAGAAGCCGGTCATCTGGTTACTGAAGCATGAAGTGGGAGACCCGAATAATATCCTGAAAGGCGGAACCTTCCAGGTACTAAACGAGGATAAGAAAGAGGTTCTGATCGACAGCTTTACGATGGATGGGGTCTGGCAGCAGTGGGATACGGTGCTGAAAGCGGATCACAGCTACTGGCTCCATGAGGTAACGCCGCCAGAAGGCTACGCTACGGCAGAAGACGTAAAATTCACTGTTTCCCATTACGGGGAGGACATCCAGGTGGATATGGAAGATGAACCGACTGATGTTATCATCAAAAAGACGGATTCTGTCACCAGGGAACCCCTGGCAGGAGCAACCCTCCAGATCCTTGACAAAGATAAAAAGGTCATTAAGGAATGGATCACAGACGGAACAGGAACCTTTAAGGTCAGCAAAGAGCTGGTAAAAGGCGAGACCTACACCCTCCGCGAGAGCGGGACGCCTGAAGGGTATTATTACAGCTACGATGTCCAGTTCACGGTAACAGGGGAAGGGGAGCAGGTGGTAGAAATGCGAAACCGCGAGATTATCGTTGTGACTCCGCCGGATGAATACCCGGATCCCAAACCGGATCCCCAGGGCACACACCCGGATTATGAGCTGGAAAAGGAGCGCGTATCCTTGTCGCCTGAAAAGAGCGGAAGCGGGGAGTACGGATTCTTCCGGGGCGACCGGGTGCTGTATGACGTGACCGTGACTAACACAGGCGAGACAGACCTGTCCATGACCGTGACGGACAGCTTTGAGGAGGCAGGCTATTTCAGCGTTCCCGAGGCGACAGCCGTAAGGTTCTACCACAAAGACGGCCGGGAAGGCATCTCCATGGGCGAGCTTGTCAGCATGGAAGGCAATGAAGTGAAGCTGAAGCTGGCAGTCGGCGGATACGCGGTCATCCGTTATGAAGCGGACGTGCTGGAGGCGGCGAAAGAACTTCTGTCCGGCCATAGCGTTGATGACGGCCTTGGCTATCTGAACACGGCCCGGACGGCGGATGTAACCGGAACTTATATAGAGTACAGCGGCGAGGACAAGGACGGGGACGGCAAAGGAGATACCGTCACCGAAAAGACCGTCACAACGGACGACTACCCGGAGGAGTTAGGGGATAAGGAAGACACCGCCAACACGCCGGTGCAGGAGCCTGATGAAGACGGGGAAAACCCATCCTACACCATGGACAAGGCCAGGGTGGATGGGGCGCCTGAAAAGGGCAGTGAAGGAAAGTACGGCTTTTGCCGCGGGGATAGCGTGGACTATGATGTGCATATCGCCAACACCGGCGACATGCCGCTGACCATGTATGTGACAGATGAGTTTGACTACCGGATCCGGAAATACTTCACAGGCCTTAGGATCACAAAAATTGACGGCAATGCCATAGAGGAAGCCGGCGCTGGGATTGGAACCACAGTGGCGAAAATCCGTATGGAACCGGGAGAGGAAGCGATCGTTACCTTTACCGCGACGGTAGCGGAAACAGCGCCGGAGAAGCTGGCGTTCCATGCCGAAGATGACGGAGGCGGCTACTTAAACGTGGCGAAGACCTATAATGTAAGGGCGCAGAAGCCAGACGGCGGCGAGGGCGGCCCGGATGAGTACCCGGGCATCCCGGATAAAGAGGACGAGGCCAACACCCCTGTACAGACGGAAGAAGAAAAGCCCGGTTACCCCTATATCTGGATCCTGAAGAACGAAGTGAACGACCTTAACCATATCCTTTCGGGAGGCACTTTCCAGATCCTGAGCGAGGATAAGAATACGGTTGTTATGGAAAACTTTACCATGGACGCTGCCTGGCAGCAGTGGAACGTCGTCCTGGAAGCTGACAAGACCTACTGGCTGCGCGAGATAACGCCGCCGGAAGGCTACTTAAAGGGGGAGGACGTGAAATTCACCGTGTCCCACTATGGGGATGACATCCATGTCTCCATGACAGACCAGCCGGCGAAAGACGAAGTGACGTTCGCGAAGGAAGATCTGTCCGGAAACAGCGTCCCGGGAGCCTCACTTGAAGTGAGAAAGAAGGGGACTGACGAGGCGTACACATGGGTATCCAATGGATCCCCATATACACTCAAAGGAAAGCTGAAACCAGAAGGGACTTATATCTACCATGAGATATCCGCGCCGGAAGGCTACGCTGCCAGCGCTGATATGGAGTTCACCCTGGACGGAAGCGGCGTGGTGACAGACGCCCATTTTGTGGACGCAGAAGGGAACCCGGTTCTCTATGATAAATACGGCTTTACCACCGGGATCCGGGTAAAAGCGGACAAAAGCTATGAGTTAAACGGCGAAACAGTCCGGATTGATCGGAACGGGAACGCCGTGGACAAGGATAAGAAGGTTATCGCAGAAGGCGTGAAGCTGGAGATTGACGTCATTGGCAACACGGTCATCATGAAAGACGCGCCGACTGACGTGACCATCAGAAAGACAGATTCCGTTACCGGCGAGTCCCTGGCAGGGGCAACACTGCAGGTACTCGACAGAGAGGAAAACATTATTGCCGAGTGGATCACGGACGGAACCGGAACCTTTAAACTGGAAAAGAAGCTTATAGCGGGCGAAACCTATATACTCCGGGAAAAGGAAACCGTGGACGGGTACTATTACAGCCGCGACATCACCTTTACCGTAAATAGGGACGGACGCCCTCAGACAGTTGAGATGCAAAACCGCGAGGTTACCGTGGCAACTCCGCCGGATAAGCCGGAGGAACCGGACGCAGAGAAACCAGTCATCTGGCTGTTAAAGCATACCATCGGCGACCCGGAGCATATCCTTAAGGGCGGAACCTTCCAGGTGCTCAGCGAGGATAAAACAGAGGTTCTAATCGACAACTTTACGATGGACGGAACCTGGCAGCAGTGGGATACCATGTTACAGGCAGACCACAGCTACTGGCTCCATGAGGTAACGCCGCCTGAAGGCTACGCGACGGCGGAAGACGTGAAATTCACTGTTTCCCATTATGGGGAAGATATCCAGGTGGACATGGCGGATGAGCCGACCAATGTGGTTATTAAAAAGACCGATTCCACCACCGGGCAGCCCCTGGCAGGGGCAGTGCTCCAGGTGCTTGACAAGGATAGGAACGTAGTGGCTGAATGGACTACGGACGGGACCGGGATCTTCAGGCTGGAGAAAAAGCTGACCGCGGGCGAGACCTATATCCTTCATGAGAAGGAAACCGTGGAAGGCTATTACTACAGTTACGATGTTCCTTTTACCGTCAGTGAAGACGGAAAGAGCCAGATCATTGAAATGCGGAACCGGGAGATCAAGGTGGCGACGCCGCCGGATGAGATACCGGAGCCGAAGCCCGAGCCCCAGGGAACGCACCCTGATTACGAACTGGAAAAGGAGCGTGTGTCCTCAGCGCCCCAAAAGAGCGGGAGAGGGGAGTACGGATTCTTCCATGGCGATCGGGTACTGTATGACGTGACTGTGACCAACACGGGCGAGACAGACCTGTTCATGACGGTGACAGACAGCTTTGAGGAGGCGGGTTATTTCAGCACACCTAAAGCAACGGCTGTAAGGTTCTACCACCAGGACGGCCGGGAGGGAACTACCATGGGTGAGCTTGTCAGCATGGAAGTAAATGAGGTGAAGCTGAAACTGGCAGTCGGCGGATACGCGGTCATCCGTTATGAAGCAGACGTGCTGGAGGCGGCAAAAGAACTCCTGTCTGGCCATCGCGTTGATGATGGCCTTGGCTACCTGAACACGGCCCGGGCAACAGACGTAACCGGAACCTACACAGAGTACAGCGGCGAGGACAGGGACGGGGACGGCAAGGGCGATACAGTCACTGAAAAGACCGTCACAAAGGATGACTACCCGGATGAGTTAGGCGATAAGGAAGATACAGCCAACACGCCGGTGCAGGAGCCTGACGAAAACGGGAATAACCCATCCTACGCCATGGACAAAACCAGGACAGCCAGAGCGCCTGAAAAGGAAGGGAGCGGCCGTTACGGGTTCAGCAGGGGAGACACTGTGACATACGTGGTACGGATCTCCAACACAGGCGGCATGCCTCTAACCATGTACGTGACAGACGAGTTCGACTACCGGATCCGGAAGTATTTTGAGGATCTTACGATCACAGAGATTGATGGCGAGGCTATAGAGGAAGCCGGCGTCGGAGTCGGAACCACAGTGGCGAAGATCCGCATTTTACCAGGAGAGGAAGCAGCAGTGACCTTTACCGCGAAAGTGGCTCAGACAGCGCCTGAGAAGCTTTCCTTCCACGCGCAGGATGACGGCAGCGGTTACTTAAACGTGGCAAAGACCTATGATGTAAAAGCAGAGAAACCGGACGGCACTGAGGGCGGCCCGGATGAATATCCCGGAATCCCGGACAAAGAAGACGAGGGCAATACCCCCGTGCAGACTGATAACAAGCCGGATTACCCATATATCTGGCTGCTGAAAAATGAAGTAAACAATCCGGATCATATCCTGACCGGAGGTGTTTTTCAGGTGCTCAGCGAGGACAAGGAGCATATCCTGATCGACAGCTTTACCATGAACGGCGAATGGCAGCAGTGGGATGCCGTCCTGGAGGCTGACAAGAGCTACTGGCTCCATGAGGTGAGCGCCCCGGCAGGCTACAAGAAAGCCAGGGACGTGAAGTTCACTGTCTCCCATTATGGGGAGGATGTTCAGGCAGTCATGAGCGATGAAAAGCTCCCGAACACTGTAACATTTACCAAAGAAGATTTTGCCGGCCAGGAGATCCCGGGAGCAGAATGCGAGTTAAGGCGGGTGGAGCCAAACGGCGCCACGACCCTGATCGACTCCTGGATCTCGGGCGGGGAGCCTTACGTGATGGAGGATATGTTATCCGGAAGCACCACGTACCGTTATCACGAGGAGAAAGCGCCCGACGGCTACGGCTACAGCGAGGACATTGAATTTACCGTTGATGAGAACGGAAAGGTGACAGACGCCCATTATGTGGACAAAGACGGGACACCGCTCCTGTACGATAAGGACGGATTCCCAACTGCTATTGCCGTACAGCCTGACGGGACTTATAAGGATGGGGATACCATGGTAACCATCGACCAGAACGGGAATGCGGTTGACAGACAGGGGCATATCCATGCAGAAGGCGTAAAGTACGAGATCGAAGTTGTGGACAACGTGGTCCGCATGAAGGACGCGCCGAGCAGGGCGGTCATCCTGAAACAGTCAACAAACGGAGAAGCACTGGCAGGCGGACAGTTTGTGATCCGCCGCGGGGACGGCTCCATACTGGAGGCTCTGCGTGACACACAGATTCCATCCATGGAGCATGACGGCTCCATCAGGAAAGGAGAAGCGGTACGCTTTGCAGCAAGGGGAGGCGGAGTGGAGATCACGGGCCTCCTAAACGGAAGCGAAAATTATATCCTTCATGAGGAGAAAGCGCCAGAAGGGTACGACCTGGCATCGGATGTAACGTTTACAGCGCCACGAGACGGCAGACTCATTACAGTGACCATGCATGATGCGAAGACACCGGACAAGCCGGAAGAGCCTGAAAAACCGACCGAACCGGAGGCGCCGGAAGAACCGACCAGGCCGGATAAGCCGACCAGGCCCACAAGCCCGGATAAGCCCCACAGGCCTTCTGAAGACGGCGGGAATACCCCATCCAGGCCATATGTGACCGTCTACAAATATGATGGGAACACCATGGAGCCGATCAGCGGGGTAACCTTCCAGGTATACCGGGACGGCGAGGTATTCAAAAAAGTGAAGACAGACAGGAACGGGTATGCGAGGGTCAGCTCCCTAACGGACGGGGACTACCGGATCGTGGAAGCGGAAGCTGCAAAAGGCTACCAGGCCGCGGGACAGGAATTTACATTTACTGTAACAAGCGGTGTCGTAGCCGGAGGCGTGACCACCTTCCACGCGCCGAACTACAGACAGACGACCGTTACCGTGACCAAACGGGACGGGGATACAGGGGCGCTTCTTAAGGGCGCAAGGCTGTGCGTTGCCGATGAGGACGGCGGGGTTGCCTGTGAGGGCGTCACGGACAAAGACGGGAAAATCACCTTCCAGGCTGCCAAACCCGGACATTACGCAGTGATTGAGCTTGAAGCGCCGGAAGGGTACGACGTGGTGGACGGATATATCACCTTCCATGTCTCGGAAAACGGCGCTGTTGAAGGCGCAACGACCATGTACGATTACAAAAGGGAAAGGAGAGGCAGGATCACTGCCAGGTATGAGAACGGGTTCAAACGTGGCGGATGGTATGATTCCGACGGAGGCTGGCATAAGCTGCCGCCAACCGGGGATGACGGGGATAACAGCCGCATGCCGTACCTGTTCGGAATATTCGCGGCAAGTATGAGCGGGATTGTCATTCTAAGTAGAAAGAAGAGAAAGAAAAAGGCATAAGGGTTTATAAAATGAAGCAGAAAGCCGCAGGGGACGCGCAGGATATGACCTGCGCCCCGCGGCTTTCTGTGTAATATTTTCAGCAATGAAGCAACTCTGAATAAACAGGAAAAGAACATTGGGGATTGCAAATGGAACATATAAGATTGCGGATAATATTGATAAGGAACTGTCTCGAAATAACTTCCCATTAGTCCGCAGGATTATTCTTCGGGAGCGCTGCTCAAAAATCAGGCGCATAGCGGGCTATGTATAGTAAACGACAAAATAATTTGTCGTTTACTACGGGGGATGCGCACGATTTTGCAAAGGTAGATACTGCGTTTCACGCAGCGCAAAATCGGCGCAGTGAACGCCAAAAACAAAAATTTTTGTCGTTCACTATAACTGATTTTTGAGTAGCGCTGTCGGAGAAAAAGACAAGGAATATGGGAAGTTATTTCGAGACAGTTCCTAAGATGGATGAAATCAGCCAGGAAGAAGCCAAAGCTGTTGGTGTAAAATCGAATATAGATTAGGTCAGTTAATTATTATTCAATATACCGGGAAGACTATGGCTGCAGCGAAGTCATCGCATTTACTATTAATGGAAACAGAAAAGTCACTTAATTATAGAGTCATTTCTCAGGACAAAAACAGCGAGAACGGAGTATTGAGAGAACTGCAATGTACAGACAAGTATCTTTTTACCCCCCTGGCATAATGGTTCTTTCTGAAGTTTGGGTAACTCCGTTATTCTCATTTTGATTTACTAAGCCAATTTGGTGGCTTGTAGCAAAATCTGAGAATATGCGAATACCCAAAGTTCAGAAAGAACCGGCATAATGCCGGGGCTTTTTTTCGATCTTTTGGAACGCCGCCATTTCCATACTTTCCGTGAAAACGTACGAGGCATCGAGAAAGAGAGGATACGGATTTCAAGAAAAGTAAAAAAACAAAGCGCCCTGGAAGCCATGCTATGATGCCGCATGGGCAGAAAGGAAAAAAGAGATGTCTTATGACGAAAGGAGAACAATGGAAAAGATTTTCAACCTGAACGAAATGGAAATGAAGGAGATCGCCATGCTGGCGCAAGAAACTGCCTTGACGGGGGAGCAGAAAAAACATATAATATAAAGAAAGGAAGGCAAGAAAATGGACCAGAAAAGGCTAGAGTATATTAAGGGGCTGTGCATGATGGATGACCTGTTAATGTCAGCCGTCCTGCAGAATAAGGACTGCGCGAGGCTTGTCCTGCGCATCATCCTGGAGGATCCATGGCTCGAAGTGCAGGAAGTCCAGACGCAGGAGACGGTCAGCAGCCTGTATGGCCGCGCCATCCGGATGGATGTCAAAGCCATTGCGTCTGATAAGCGGCTGTGCAATATCGAAGTCCAGAGGAGCGATGCGGGCGCAGTGCCGAAACGGGCCAGGTATAACGGGAGCCTGCTGGACGCCAACACGGCGCTGCCCGGGGACGCTTACGGGAAACTCCCGGAACAGTATGTGATCCTGATCACGGCGAATGACGTGCTGAAAGGAGGGCTGCCGATATACCATATTGAGCGGATGATCCTGGAGACTGGGAAGCTGTTCAGGGACGGTTCCCATATCATATACGTAAATGGCAAAAATCAGGATGACACGCCACTTGGGAGGCTGATGCAGGATTTCTGGTGCAAGGATCCCCAAAAAATGCATTATCCGGAACTGGCTGCCGAGAACAGGCGGCTTAAGGAAACCGAGGAAGGAGCGAAGCAAATGGAAAGCGTTGTGGACCGGATCTTCGTGGAGGGCCGTGAGGAAGGCCGTGAGGAAGGCCGCATGGAAGGCCGCATTTTGAAATTGATCGATTCCGTATGCAAAAAAATCATCAAAGGAAAAAGTACAGCGGTGATCGCAGATGAGCTGGAGGAGGAAGAATCCACAATCCAGGATATTGTTTCTGTGGCTTCCTCTTATGTACCTGAATATGACGTTGAAAAAATATATGCGGTAATGAACCAGGTAACAGGAAAATCTGCCGCAGTGAAGTAGTATCTCCCCAAAACGCCCCTGTGTCATGCCGGGGTGTTTTTTTACCATTTCTCAGCAAGAAATCCATCACCCTCTATGGGTGGGGATGAATTTCTCAAAAATTTTTCCGGCTGCGGAGAAAAAAGGCCCTCGCAGGGGCTTTCCTGCCGCATCATCGCTTTGACAATAAAAAGCTATATTTTATAGTAATTATTCATACTTTTGCAATCCTTATTATTTGGCAATAAAAAACCGTAATTTTGTTGAGAATTTTACAAAAATAACTTATTATACGGGTGAAAGTAATAGTGATTGTATGGCGAAACTGCGCCGGACATGGAATAAACAGACAAATTGCCCTGGCTTTGCTCATCACAAAAAACTGCCCCGGTTTTATCTATCCGCAGAAAAATCCTGATGAAAATATGAGCCATACTTTTTATCAGGAGCCTGGCCTTTCATGGTCTGGGCGGCCATCCAAACAAAAAAGGAGGAAAACGATATGGGGATCTTTTTGAATCTTGAGATCATGCCATGGAAGATTCGCCCGGAGGACTGGCAGGCGGTGTACCAGGAGTCACTTAAGCTGGTCGATGCCTTTCCGTTTCTGGACGTCGTAAAAAAGTCTAAGAACGGGCGCGATTATGTCTGTGGGACGCGCAGCAGGAGCAGAACAGGCATCTTCGGCCGGGAATGCCAGGGCTGGCGCAGCGTGGGAGATATGGAGACGGGAAGCAATACGGAGGATTATATATTATATAGCGATATCCATGAATATCTGCATGGAGAAGGAGGCCCTGGGAGCGATGAGGCAGATATCCTTGCTGTCTTGATGGATGCGTCGGATTGGCGCCAGCCTGAGAACACCACGAATGTTTTTGGCGGGAAGACCCAGGGGGAGCGCAGCCATATTCCCCTGCTGGCCATCGCCTGCATGGCAGAGGACAGGCTGCCGGAAGGCTGTGCGGCAGTGTCCGGGGATATCAACCTGGCACAGTGCAGGAGGGCAGTTTCCTGGGCCAGCCAGGAGCTCGGCAGGCCAGTCTCGCTTCCTGCCGTATGTAGAAAAGAAGCGCTGCACCGGCGCCTTTCAGCGATCGGGCTTAAAGGCAGGGAACTTGTGGAGAAAATGATCGAGTTGTCTTTAGAGGGCGGTTGGGAACTGGGGGATTTCCTCCAGGAAAAAGAGTCTGACGGCTGGTATGCGTATTTCCGGGATGCCTTCAAGGGCTGCGATGCGGGGACGATGGAGTTGGAGCGCACGGTCAGGCGTTATCTGGAGATGGATGGAGACTTCAAGAACCTGTGCCGGATGCTTGTGTCGGATCCAGAAGGCAGGCGGCTCCCTCTGGAAGATTTCCTGCAGGTGATCGTCAGTATCAAGCTGCATGTGCAGGAGAAGGAGACGTACGACTTCACGCGGACGGACCGGCAGAATCCGGAAAAGGATACAGTGGACGATATCGGCGCCCTGATGAAAAGGATGTTCGGCGGCCTGTTTGGCCTTGGGAACCACAATGTCAATGCGTATGTCCCGCTGGAAGAGATCCGGGAGTCCTGCAGGGAGGTATGCGGCGAAAGCTGCGACATCGACGGAACCATCGGCCGGGCGCTGGAACGGCAGGCCGGGGAAGACAAGAAAGAAAGCGTCCAGTCCATGCTCTATGACGGCAGGCTGGAAGAGATGGCCGGCGAACGCGAAAAGGAAAGAGAAGAATTGGCTGAAAAGTATGACGTGGTGGACAAAGACGGCCTGGGCGCATGGCGCGAAGGATGCCGGGTCGAGCCAAAGCTGGAAGAATGGCTGCTGACCCTGTGCAGGCAGTTGCACGGGTTCTCGGAAAAATACTTTGGGGAGTTCCAGGCACTGGGCGCGAGTGGGCGGGAGGATTGTTTCCTCAGGGGATATGACCGCCATGTCCTGCTCACGGATGCCATGTGGGACCGTATCTGGGAGGGGATCATGGATGACGCATACATCCGGCGGATCCATGCGCTGTGGTGTGTGGACACGACGACAAAGTCTGGTTCCGACATTTGTGAGATGATGTACCGGTACCCGGAAATGTATGAATATTATTGGAAAGTGACGGACGGCGGCGCAGGGCCGGATGGCATGCAGGAGTAATACGCCGGCCGCCCACAAGCTTGATCAAACACAACAGAGAGGAGGGGGCAGGAGGTTGCGGCAGGCGGATCCTTTATGGGAACTGTCCGGTTCCTGCCGCATTCTGCCCTGTCTGGGCTAAAAAATCCAGGCGGGGCCTCCTGCGGGATTTCAATGACAGCGAAAGAAGTGATACAACAATTGCAGGGAGGGGAACTCAGCAGAGACGCGGTCAATTGGCGGGCGATTTCGTGTGAGCAGTTTCTGACAGAGGACTTTATCCGGGAGTTCGCAGATCAGGTGGTTTGGAGCCGGATCTCCCATTACCAGCGCCTGACAGAAGATTTCATCCGGGAGTTTGCGGACAGGGTGAGATGGGACAGGATATCCAGCGCCCAGCACCTGACGGAAGGATTTATCCGGGAGTTTGCGGACAGGGTGGACTGGACACGGATCTCACTCTGTCAGCCCCTGACGGAAAGCTTTATCCGGGAATTTGCGGACAGGGTGGATTGGTGCATGATCTCTTATTACCAGTACCTGACGGAAGATTTCATCCGGGAGTTTGCGGACAGGGTGAATTGGCGCCTGATCTCCGGTTATCAGCCTTTGACGGAAGATTTTATCCGGGAGTTTGCGAACAGGGTGGACTGGCGTATGATCTCCGGTTATCAGCCTTTGACGGAAGATTTCATCCGGAAGTTTGCAGATAAGGTAGATTGGAAAGAGGTTTCCGCACACCAGTACCTGACGGAAGGTTTTATCCAGGAATACAGCGCCCTGCTGGACTGGGACGCTATAAACGATAACTGGCTCTACAAAAATGCGTCCGAACTGGAGGAGGCGGTTCGCCGGACAGGCCTGTACGAATGCCATAAAGACTTTTTCATTGCGTATAAAAACATCCGCGATGACAGATACGACAATTTCAACTTCCAGTACCGGTATATGCCAGGGGAAACCTATGAGACGTTCGCAGACACTTTTGGCGCCGAAGATCCCTTTGGTTTTTCCGTATGGACAAAGAAGGAAATTGCATTATTCAGCGGCGGCCTGACAGTAGCCTGCAAGGTGTATTACTGTGACGTCGCCAGAGTCGTGCATGATGGTGGGAAGATCCGATGCAGGAAGATCACCATCCTGGATTGAGCCCATCCCCAAAAACAAATAACTCGTATATTCCCTTATGCAGGGCGGGGTTCTCCCGCCTTGTTTTATTTGCGGTTTCAGCAGATACATTTCTTAGGCTGCTAAAAGAAACCATCATGGCGTTTATTTTTGGCGCGGCAGGCTCCCTCTATATGCCCATACTTTCCATGGAACAAACATCAGGCATAAGAGAAAGGAGAGAGCAAAACATGTATGTCAACTATGGAGACAAAGACTTTTTTGAGTATGGGCGTCTGGTTGACGCGGAGCATGAGGAGAACGTCTATGATATCCTCTGCTGCAATCCTTACCCGGACGAACCAGGCCAGTTCCAGTTCGGCCATTGCAGGGTGGACGTCACCGAACCATGGATAGACCAGGAGGCCGTGATGGGCTTCATCGGGATGGCCAGGGAAGCCTATGATCCAGCCCGGTTCGCGCTGGGATGCGTGGATTATTATTCCTGGGACAATTTCGGGGCAGCGGATTATGGGTGCAGCTATGACTGGCGGAATATGGACAGGGATTCCATATGTGATATCCTAAAGGGCTATCTGATCGCCTGTGACAACCTTGAAATCAGGAAAGATGATGCAGAAATAGCTGTCTGCTGATAAGGAGGCCGCCTATGATGAGAAATACGAACCGCTCTGGCACGATGCTGTACCAGGGAACCATGTACCATACAGGCACATGACGAAGAAGAAGCTTGCAGGATAGCTGCTGGAATGCATAGGAAACATCCTATGAAGCGCCTGTACGCTTTCTATGCCTGAAAAATACACGCAAAAGGAGAAAAAATGAAGAGAAAGAAAACAAAAACCATCTGGGCATACTTAGATGGAAAAAGCTGGTCGATGTCGTCCAGGCTGCGTTGGATAACACATGATGGCTGAGGACGTGAAAAAAATGCTGATCAGAGAAGACCCGGGACATGAGGTTACGTTCCGGTGCGAATAAAAAATAAAAAACCGACAGTGGGAGGACTTAGACAAATGCGTTTAAGTCTTTTTTCATGCGGTTATAGACGGCAAAATGAAGTGAAAAAGAATCAGTAGCAATAATATCACGAAAAACGGTATGGCCAGAAACAGGCTATTCCTGAATGTCTAATCCCTCAAAGAAATCACCATAGGCGCAGTCATATATTTTGCGCAATTCTATGAGGACACTGACTTTGATATTCAATTCTCCATTTTCATATTTAGCGTAAGTGGAGCGACCAATGTCACAACCGCGACGTTGTAACAAAGCACAAAGTTTTTCCTGTGAAATGTTGTGCTTTTCACGAAGGGATTTAGATTGCTGCCGATGTTTCTGTCTCTCCGTAATTTCTGTTCCATTTGTATCTTCCTTTCTTAGACCAATATTGAGGTCAATACCATTGTATAAACTTTTATATCAAAATTAAAACTAATTTTTGATTATCCTTTTATAAGTTCTTATATGCCGGTATAGCCTGTATTTTCAGGCTTTCCCGGCATTTCCCATGTGGAAGAAACTCACAAATACTTTTATATCCTCTCATGTTTTCGCTTTCAAAAGTAGTATAAGTAGTAGTAAAACCGCCTCGTACTACTAAGCCGCCAGCCGATCCATCTCTGCCTTTGCGGAATCGAATGTTGCATGAGCGTAATAGTTCAGCGTCATGGTGATGTTGGAGTGGCCCATAAGATACTGTAATGCTTTCGGGTTCATTCCCTTATTTGCCATATTCGTGCAGAACGTATGCCGTAAGGTGTGGGGCGTCATTACCTTGGGTAATGCTTCTTCATGGGTCTTGTTGTATTTCTTGGCAAGTCCCTTAAACATGCTGTCATAATTGACTGCAACTTTCGGCAGGCCGTCCCGATTCAAAAACAGGAAATTGCCGTACCCATCAATGATAATGGGTTTTGCACCTTTGCGGTTCTGCAACACTCGCTTGAACGCCTGATACACTTTGTCGCTCATGGGAATCTGTCTGACGCCGCTTTCCGTCTTGGGGACTTCAACATAGTAGCCAATCTTTGAGCTTTTCAAAAGCTGGTGGTCTACGTTGATGATCCGGTTATTAAAGTCAATGTCGGTATCAGTCAATCCGCATAATTCAGAAATACGAAGCCCTGTCCCCAATAGGATAATGAGTTCATCATAATACTTCTGATAAACCTTGTCACCTTGGGCAAAGGACAGGAAACTTTCTTCCTGTGCTGGTGTGAGAGGCACCTTTGGTTCCGTATTGTCTTTCAGGACGGTATTCAGCTTGAAGTCAAAAGGATTTTTCCTGATACAATCGTCCTGTATGGCGGTATAAAACGCCGCTTTCAAGGAGCGCTTGTCGTTGCTGATGGTCTTAAAGGAATAGCCTTTCTCTTTCATTCTAAGCGCCCATTCTTTCGCGTCTGACAGCTTCACACTCTCAATGCTGCAAGAACCGAGCTTATCCTGTTCGAGAATCTTCATCAACCGCGCACGTCCATTTTCGGTGTTGTGCCTGACGTTTCCCCTCTGCCTGATCTGCTTTGCATAAAGCTGGCAGACGGTCATTTTCTTTCCTATGGGGTCGATCCCGTCGTTAAGGTCTTTCAGTAAAATTGCTTCCTTTTCCCTCAACGATATATCGTCGCGTTTTCCTGCCGGAATCTTGTCCGTAGGCGTCAATTTCCACGAATAAAGGAACTTCGGTTTACCAAAGGTATCTGTATATTTGTAAGCATATCTTCCGTCTTTTCTCCGGCTCTCTCCGGACTGCAATAATCTATTTTTGCTGTCCCGTCTTTTCTCTGACATAGTGCGTCATGCTCCTTTCCCTGTCGGAAAGAGCCTTGATATGCCTACACCTATTATAGCATATTCAAGGACAAATTACATCATATTACGTCCAAAGTATCAATTATTTTTTCAAACTGTTTCCGCTTGATCTGAATCCGATTACCGTTGAAAATCACCCAGCCGGACTTGGTGTTTTCCTCCGCCAGCTTACGCAATTTGTTCTCCCCGATACGGAAATATTTAGACGCTTCCTCAATGGTAAGCGTGTATTTTTCCCAGATAGGCACATCAGTTGTTTCCATCATGTTGCCCCCTTTCACGAAGTAGAAAAATGGTTTCCAGTTACAAAAGGGGCATAATAACGGACGGCTGCTGGCACAGCTCCACGGGAATCTCACCCCCGCATGGTTCTCATGCGGCCCTGCTCGTTGCCTGCGACGCTTTTAACGCTCGGACTGCGACGACAAGGGAGTATCATTGTCCCGCCTGCATGTTATCGCCCGCAAGCTGCCACGCTTGCATTACGGCATGGTGTTGGTCGCTCCGCTTTCTCCGTAGGGGAAAGTATCATGGCGCACCCGCCGCCCGGCTCGGTACAGACGGAATGTGTCCGTTTGCCCTATGCTGCGCCGCCGTTGTCTTGCGTCGCTTTCTTTATCAAAGTGCAGCCCTGCGGCCTCCGGGGATCAGGGAAACGTGGAAAGGGTAAGGCCGTTTCCTCTGGCCGGGGGCCGTGTCATCAGGTAGTGATGACGATGGAATGAATGAGCTTAATTTGCAGACGGTGTTTCATAAACTCGTCCACGCGGACATGAGGCTGGCCGTATTCGTCGTAGAGCTTGCGGGTACACAGTTTGTTTATGTAGCCATCGTAGTACCGCAGCACGCGATCCACGGCGTCAGCTTCCCCAGCGCGGGCCGCTTCAATCACCGAATAAGGCAAAAGCTCCCTGCCTTTGTAATTGGGCTGCTTCATACGGTTCAACCTCCCTCCGGCATGATTGCCAATAGTTTTGTCCGAAGCTCTTTCAGCGTTTTCGCCCTGCGCCGTTGGACGGCGCTGCGGCTCATTCCCATAAGGTCGGCTATTTCCTGATCGGTCATATCCAGAACGCAGCGCAGGATCAAGATACTTTGCGCGTCTTTGGACAGACTGGAAAATGCGTCGGCCACAAGCTCATTGTCGATCAATAAGTCGTACCCATGAGAGCTAAAAATATAGCTGTCACTGGGGTAATGATCTTCCGTGCAGAGCTTGTCCATTTCTGCCTGCGGTAGAGCGTCGAACGACGTTTCACGGTCGCGGCGGCGCTGCATTTCCCGCAGGTAGTCAAGGGCCTCATGGTACAGCACCAGCTTACAGTAGCGGTCAAACTGGCACCGTTCGCCATAGTCACGGGGGATAGCTTCCATCTTCTCACCCCCTTTCTATGGGGGTATAGGTGGTTCTCTCCCTTTCCGCCAACAAAGCGAACGGTTTTCCGCCGCCTGCCCGCTAATCGCCTCCTATTTGAAAATTTCTCAAAATATTTATTAAGCGGTGAAGCAGACCGCAGAAAACGACAAAAAACGCCCGGCTGGTGGCAGACCAGCCGGGCGAAGAAAGAAGCGAAACGATATGAAATTACACGATATAGTTCATACTCATATGCGAGCTTATCCCGTGGCGGGGTAAGGCTTTTTTTAAGTGGTTATTGAGTGAATTAGGGCGAAGATAACTGAACCACTACCGGCTAAAGCCGGTAGGTTCGCTCTGCTGCTAAAGCAGCCTAAAGTTGTCTCTCCGCAAGATTATCATTATTTTTCTACGGTGATCCTACCTCGAAGTTATCAGAGTTATTTCTTTCCTGTAAATCTTGGTTTTGTATATATTCTCTGATAATTTCATCTGTAACATTTCCACTGCTTGCCACAAAATATCCTCTTGCCCACAAATGTTGTCCCCAAAATTGTTTGTTTAGTTCCTTATATTCCATCTGTAACTTTCTGGAGGTGTTGCCTTTTATATATTGTACCAGCTTACTTGCTGACAAGTGCGGCGGCACTGACACCAGCAGATGTATGTGGTCACTGCCCACATGCCCTGCCAAAATCTGCACTTCATTATTCTGGCAGACCATTCGGACTAGTTCCCTAGTTCTAACAGCTATTTTCCCTAACAATATGGGTTTCCGATATTTTGTTATCCATACTAAGTGATACTTTATGTCATATGTGCAATGTGCTGATTTCCTGTAATTTTCCATATTTTCACCTCAAGTTTAGTATTCCATTTTTTATGTCATCTAAACTTGAAGGTATGGGGTTTACCTAAAGGTTTCGCCTAAAGGCGAGGGTTTTAACCCCATTATACAGACAATAAGCATGGCGGCGTCCTCTCATAAGCCGCCTACTATTGCCTGCTATGAATCGAAAAGCGCAGACAGAAAAAAATGACGGCTCCGATTTCTCAAAGCCGCCGTATATGATAAAAAGCACAGGGAAGTGGCTGCT
>NZ_CALPCY010000028.1:0-64853 GCF_943193115.1 Otoolea muris | reverse complement strand
CTGAGCGCTATTTTGTGAGCTAAAGTATTGATTTTTCAAGGAGCAAATCCCATTTTTAATGTGGGAAGTTTGAGTAAATAACTATATAAAGTAAAATTATTTTTAGTTTTTACGAGCGAAATTACAGTTGTTATAATCACAGCTATAATAGCTATAAATAATCCTAATTTATATGGGGTTGTTCTTAAAATGGAAAAAACAAAAAAAGTTAATCCTGGAATTATTTCATAAATCATCCATTAAACTCCCGTTTCAAGATCCCAACATTACTGATAGATCGGATACTGATCGCACAGCTTCGTCACCTCTGCGCGTATATAATCCGCCTTCTCCTCAAACTCCGTAGCCGCCAGCCAGATACACTCCGCAATCTTCGGCATATCCTTTTCCGTCAGCCCCCTTGATGTAACAGCCGGCGTTCCAATTCGCACACCGGAAGTCACAAACGGGCTTCTCGGATCATTGGGAACCGTATTCTTATTCAGTGTAATATACACCTCGTCGCAGCGGTTCTGCAGCTCTTTCCCGGAAATATCCATGCCCCTTAAATCCACAAGCATCAAATGGTTGTCCGTGCCGCCTGTCAGGATCGTAAAGCCCTGCGCCTTCAGCGCTTCGGCCAGCGCCGCCGCGTTTTTCTTTACCTGCGCCTGATATTCTTTAAACGCAGGCTTTAACGCCTCCCCAAAGCAGACCGCCTTGGCGGCGATGATGTGCTCTAACGGCCCGCCCTGGGTTCCGGGGAAGATGGCCTTGTTAAAGTTAAATTTATCCGCCGCTTCTTTATTGGCCAGAATCAGGCCGCCTCTGGGGCCGCGCAGCGTTTTGTGCGTGGTGGTGGTGACGACGTCCGCATACGGGATGGGGCTGGGATGAAGCCCGGCCGCCACCAGCCCGGCGATATGGGCCATGTCAACCATCAGATACGCGCCCGCCTTGTCGGCAACCTCTCGGAACCGTTTAAAGTCAATCTCGCGGGCATAGGCGCTCGCGCCCGCCACAATCAGCTTCGGCTTTGACTTAAGGGCGATGCGCTCCAGCTCGTCATAATCAATATATCCCTCGTCGTTCACGCCGTAGGGGACGATATGGAAATACAGCCCTGAAAAATTGACCGGGCTCCCGTGTGTTAAGTGCCCCCCGTGATCCAGATTCATACCCATCACCGTATCGCCCGGCTTCAGCATGGCCACAAAGACAGCCATATTCGCCTGCGCGCCGGAATGGGGCTGCACATTGGCGTAATCACAGCCAAACAGCTTTTTCGCGCGCTCAATGGCCAGCGTCTCCACCACATCCACGCACTCGCAGCCGCCGTAATACCGCTTTCCGGAATAGCCTTCTGCGTATTTATTTGTCAAAACCGTACCCATTGCCATCATCACCGGCTCGGAAACGATATTTTCTGACGCGATCAGCTCCAGATTCCGTCTCTGGCGCGCCGCCTCCGCCTCAATCGCCTTTCCCACCTCGGGGTCGCTCTCTGTGATAAAGCGCATTACTTCATTTACCATGTCCGTATTCTCCCTTTTCTGCCGCATTCACCCGGCCAGAGCCTGTTTGAAAATTGCTTTCTGACATCGCGCTCTACGCCAGCAGCGCGTCCGCCGCCGCCTCGAGCGCCGCAATATCGCTTTCTTTAAACGCGCCGCGGATCGTTACCGCCGGCTCAATTACCGTAATTTCCTTCATCTGTTCCAGCATCGCCCTCATGGACTTCGCCGCGGACGGCGCCCAGGATCCGTTTTCCACCAGCGCAACTGTGCGCTTCTGATAATTCTTTCCCTGTAAATGATGCAGGAAATCCTCCATAAACGGCATCACCGACGCATTGTAGGACGGGGCTGCGAGAACGATTTTTCCATAGCGGAACGCATCCTCCAGCGCCTCTGCCATGTCTTCCCTTGCCAGATCCGAGATCGCCACCTTCGGGCAGCCCTTTTTCTCCAGAATCTCTGCCATCTTCTTCGCCGCGTCCTCTGTATTGCCGTGGAAGGACGTATAGGCAATAAACACACCCTCTGACTCTACGCCGTAGCTGCTCCAAATCTGGTATTTCTCCACCACATGGGCGATGCTCTCCTTTAAGATCGGGCCGTGAAGCGGGCAGATCACCTGAATATCCAGCCCGGCCGCCTTTTTCATAAGCGCCTGCACCTGCGGGCCGTATTTGCCCACGATATTAAAGTAATATCTCCTGGCCTCGCAGTCCCAGTCCTCATCCGCGTCGAGAGCGCCGAACTTGCCGAAACCGTCCGCGCTGAACAGAACCTTGTCGCAGCTATCGTAGCTTACCATCACCTCCGGCCAGTGCACCATCGGAGCTGTCACAAACGTCAGCTCATGGCGGCCCAGCTTTAAGGTATCTCCATCCTTCACGGTCACCGCGCCGCTCAGATCAAGGTCAAAATACAGGGAAAGCATCTGGAAGGTCTTCGTATTTCCCACCAGCTTCATCTCCGGATAACGCTCCGTAAGCGCCTTTACGCTGGAAGCGTGATCCGGCTCCACATGGCTGACCACCAGATAATCCGGCGTCCTGTCCCCCAGCTCCCGCTCCAGGTTCTCAAGGAATTCCGCCGTCTTTCTCTTGTCCACTGTATCCATCACAGCAATCTTCTCATCCATAATGACATAAGAATTATAAGCAATTCCGTTTGGAATTATGTACTGTCCCTCAAAAAGATCCAGATCCCTGTCATTTACGCCAATATAACGAATGTCTTCCGTAACCGTAACCATGTAGGCACCTCCAAAAATAGATTATTCAGGCTCTTAAGCCCGTCTGAACATACTGTATACAGCCTTCGGGCTGCACACAGTAACAGCATTAATATAACCGCCCGCAAAACCCGGAACGGTTATGATTTACCCTCGATTTCCATGATCTGATCCACACGCCTCTGGTGGCGGCCGCCCTCAAATTCGGTTTCCAGCCACACCTGCGTGATCATCTTTGCCAGCTCGCTTCCGACCACACGCGCGCCGAAGCAGAGCACATTCGCGTTATTGTGGAGTCTCGACATCCTCGCCGTGTACGGCTCGCTGCACACACAGGCCCTGACGCCCTTTACTTTGTTGGCTGCCAGAGAAATCCCCAATCCTGTCCCGCAGATGGCAATCCCCAAGTCCGCCTCGCCTGATACCACGGCGCGCCCCACCTTTTCCCCGTAAAGCGGGTAGTCGCAGCTCTGCGTGGTATCGGTTCCCAGATTTATTGCCTCATGCCCCAGCTCCCGCACATAATCCGCAATGATCTCTTTGAGCTCTACTGCGGAATGATCATTTCCGATTGCAACTCTCATGGTAATCTCCTCTTTTCCTGCTCCGGGAAAACGGCGTCCTCCCGGCCATATTCATGTACTCCCGGAATCAGGCGCAGCGAGATTCCGAGAGTACATATTTGTCCAGAGTCCATTGTAGTGGAGATGTGTTTTTCTGTCAAGCTGTTGTGGGATTTTTTGGCGTTCCTCAGTTACTATTAGTTACTGTTCACGCGATACCGCCCTGGCCTTAAGCTCCCCGGCCTCAAGCCCAATCTCGATCGTATCCCCTGCCCGGACCCCGTCCGCCAGGATCAGCCTCGCCGCCAGCGTCTCCACATGTTTCTGGAGATACCGCTTTAAGGGCCTCGCGCCATACACCGGGTCATAACCGTTTTCCACAATAAAGCCCTTCGCCTCCCCGGTCAGCTCAATCGACAATTCCCGGT
The DNA here is from genome assembly GCF_943193115.1 of Otoolea muris. Lineage (NCBI taxonomy): Bacteria > Bacillati > Bacillota > Clostridia > Lachnospirales > Lachnospiraceae > Otoolea > Otoolea muris. The sequence continues at coordinate 61,141 of NZ_CALPCY010000028.1, read as the reverse complement.
CTGCCAGACGCCGGTTGACATCCGCTGTCAAAAGCTCAATAATGCCGCCGATATTCTCCTTTGTCAGAGGCTTAAACAGGATCGTCTCATCCAGGCGGTTTAAAAATTCCGGACGGAAATGAGCCCTTAAGTCCTGCATCACAGCCGCCTCGGCCTCCTCCTTAATCCTGCCCTGCTCGTCAATCCCCTCTAACAGATACTGCGAGCCGATATTGGAGGTCATGATCAGGATCGTATTTTTAAAATCCACGGTTTTTCCTGTGGAATCCGTGATCCGGCCGTCGTCCAGCACCTGCAGGAGCACGTTAAATACATCCGGATGCGCTTTTTCCACCTCGTCGAACAGAACCACAGAATACGGTTTTCTGCGCACCGCCTCCGTGAGCTGTCCGCCCTCGTCATAGCCCACATATCCCGGAGGCGCTCCGATCAGGCGGGATACGGAGTGTTTCTCCATATATTCGCTCATATCGATACGCACGATATTGTTCTCATCATCAAACAGGCTTTCCGCCAGCGCCTTGGCCAGCTCCGTCTTGCCCACGCCCGTAGGCCCTAAGAACAGGAACGAACCGATCGGCTTCGTCGGATCCTTGATCCCCGCTTTAGAACGGATGATCGCCTCGGTCACCTTCTCCACGCCCTCGTCCTGTCCGATCACGCGCCTGTGAAGCAGATCATCCATGTGAAGCGTCTTGCTCCGCTCGCTCTCGGTGAGCTTCGCCACCGGGATCCCGGTCCATTTGGAGATAATGCGCGCGATCTCGTCCTCGGTCACACTCTCGTGAACCAGGCTCAGATCCTGGCTCTTGATCTTTTCCTCCTCCTCTGCAAGCTGGCGTCTCAGCTCCGGAAGCCGGCCGTACTGCAGTTCCGCCGCCTTGTTCAAATCATACGCCTGCTGCGCCGCCTGGATCTCGCCGCCCACATGCTCGATCTCCTCACGCAGCTTTGACAGATGTTCCACGGACGTTTTTTCATTCTCCCACTGCGCCTTCTGCGAGGCAAACTGATCCTTCAGCTCCGCCAGCTCCTTCTGCAGATCCGCCAGACGATCCTGGCTTAACCGATCCGTCTCCTTTTTGAGAGCCGCCTCCTCGATCTCAAGCTGCATAATCCGCCTCGAGAGCTCATCCAGCTCCGCCGGCATGGAATCCATCTCTGTCTTAATCATGGCGCACGCCTCATCCACCAGATCAATCGCCTTATCCGGCAGGAAGCGGTCCGAGATATAGCGATCCGACAGAACCGCTGCCGAAACCAGCGCGGAGTCCGTGATCTTCACGCTGTGGTACACCTCATACCGGTCCTTTAAGCCCCGGAGAATGGAAACCGTATCCTCGACCGTCGGCTCATCCACGCGCACCGGCTGGAACCGCCGCTCCAGGGCCGCGTCCTTTTCAATATACTTCCGGTACTCATCCAGAGTCGTTGCGCCGATACAGTGAAGCTCGCCCCTGGCCAGCATGGGCTTTAACATATTTCCGGCGTCCATCGAGCCTTCCGTCTTTCCCGCCCCGACAATGGTGTGAAGCTCGTCAATGAACAGGATAATCTGCCCGTCGCTCTTTTTCACCTCATCCAGGACTGCCTTTAAGCGCTCCTCAAACTCGCCCCGGTACTTGGCCCCCGCCATCAGGGCCCCCATATCCAGGGCAAAGAGCCTCTTATCCTTGAGCCCCTCCGGCACGTCGCCGCGGACGATACGCTGGGCCAGCCCCTCGACCACCGCCGTCTTGCCCACGCCCGGCTCGCCGATCAGAACCGGGTTATTCTTCGTCTTTCGCGAGAGGATCATGACCACATTGCGGATCTCGCTGTCGCGGCCGATCACCGGATCCAGCTTCTGATCCCTGGCCCTCTCTACCAGGTCATAGCCATACTTATTCAGCGTATCATACGTGGCCTCCGGATTGTCGCTCACCACCCTCTGATTTCCCCGGACCGTGGAGAGGGCCTGCAAAAAGCGATCCCGCGTAATCCCATACAGGCGCAGCAGCTCCTTCACCGCCCGGTTCGGCTGCTTTATCATGGCCAGGAATAAGTGCTCCACTGAGACATACTCATCCCCCATGGCCTTCGCCTCATCCTCCGCGTTCACCAGCACCTTATTCGCGTCATTGGAAAAATAAAGCTGCCCGCCGGAAACCTTCGGCAGCTTTTCAACCGCCTGCCGCGCTTCTTCCGAGAACTGCTCGCCGGATATCCCCATCTTCGTGACGAGCTTCAAAATCAGGCTGTCCTCCACGCCCAAAAGGCTTAAAAGAAGATGCTCCTGATCAATCTGCTGGTTCCCGTATTCGTAAGCCAGCTTCTCCGTGTTCTGGACAGCTTCGATCGATTTCTGGGTAAATTTATTGATATTCATAAATCACTGCCTCCTTTACAGGCTGACTGTAAACGTAAAACTATACGGTTACAAGTAATTTCTTTTCTTTGTTCTATTGGTAATATAACACTTATTATTAGCCACGTCAAGGATTGAGTGCTAATTAAATTATAAAATATTTATAAAGATATCCGCTTATGAGCGCGAAAAAAATAACTTTACCGTTTTCTCTGTTTCTTTCTTCAAGCGTGAATCTAACAAAACAACGCGTTCGCTGTAAATTTACATGCAAATTTTGTTGCAAACTGTATACGATAACTGGTATAATAAAAGAAAACGATTGGAGAATGTGAAATGCCAAATATAAAACCAATATCCGATTTGAGAAATTATACAGCAGTTATAAATGAAGTATCTTATGGCAATAGAGTTTATCTTACCCGCAACGGACATGGCGCATGCGCTATTATTGATATGTATGAATTGGACGAATTAGATAAACAGAAAGCATTAAATCAATTACTCCTAAAATTACAGGAGGCTGAAAATTCCGCCCTTACCGAAGGAACGATATCTGCAGATGAATTGGAAAAAGAACTGGAGGTATAATGCTTTGGTTAAAGTGGAATATTCACAGATTGTCAGAAAAAAGCTGAAAAGATTACGCAATGACTTAACACAAAACTATGGTGAACATACTTCAAAAAAGGTTATGGGCAAAATGATGAAGGAAGTCAGGCTGCTTGAAACATTCCCTCAATCAGGCGTAAAAATTTCATCACAATATGATATAGATTGTGATTACATGTATATTTTTATAGAACATAATTATTTTTTTTACCGTATAAAGGATAGCGATACCATAATTATTTTGGAAATGTTTCATGAAAACGAAGACTTTATGCGCAAACTTTTTGGAATCGTTACAACTTCCCAGGATACTATAGATTATTGGGGCGAATAAGGAACTGTTAAAAAGTTCTTTCTTAACAGTTATTTACTGCCGCCTTCCTGAAAAACAACCCCTCCGAAGCCGTAATCCCTCTCAGCCTCCTCTGCATCGTATCATCCGGATTATACACAGACAGATATAAGTCCCCGCCCTCCAAAACAATCAGCGCGTCCTCCTCCGGAAACAGCACATGGAACGTCCCTCTCCCGCTGCCCATAATCCCCTTCACCCTGTCGCAAACAGCGCCTGGCGAGGGCTTTTCCATCCACTCCTCACCCAGCGCTGCAATACGGTAATAACACATCAGCTTCAAAATAACCCCTGCAAACCGATCCGCAAACCCACATCTTTCGCCATCCCCCAGCCAAAATTGCTCCACCTCAAAAAAGCATCCCCCGGCATCTGCCGGAACCTGCTCCGGCAGAACATCAATCAGCCAGCACTGCTTTTTCAGAAGCCTGTCTATCTCTTTAAGCCTATCGTCCATTCCATGCTCATCCTCACCTTACACTTTAAACCGATACCCCACTCCCCATATCGTCTCAATATACTGCGGCTTCGCCGTATTAAACTCAATCTTCTCCCGAATCTTCTTGATATGCACGGTCACGGTCGCGATATCCCCCAGGGACTCCATGTCCCAGATCTTGCTGAACAGCTCCTCTTTTGTAAACACATGGTTCGGATTCTGGGCCAGAAAGGTGAGCAGATCAAATTCCTTGGTCGTAAAATTCTTCTCCTCGCCGTTGATATACACGCGCCTGGCCGTCTTATCGATCTTCAGCCCCCGGATCTCGATGATCTCATTCTCCGGCATACCGCTGCCGATCAGGCGTTCATAGCGGGCCATATGGGCCTTCACCCTCGCCACCATCTCGCTGGGGCTGAAGGGCTTGGTCATATAATCATCCGCGCCCAGCCCCAGGCCCCGGATCTTGTCAATATCGTCCTTTTTGGCAGAAACCATGATAATCGGCGTATTTTTCACCTCGCGGACCTTCCTGCAAATCTCAAAGCCGTCCACACCCGGAAGCATCAGATCCAGGATCAGCAGGTCAAAATCCTCCTCCAGGCCCCTCTTAAGGCCCGTATCTCCCTGATTCTCAATCTCCACCTCAAAACCGGAAAGCTCCAGATAATCCTTCTCCAGCTCTGCGATGCTCTCTTCATCTTCAATAATCAGTATTCTGCTCATTCCTGAATAACCTCCTGGTGTTTTCTAAGCACGAAATGAATCTCCGTGCCGATCCCTTCCTTGCTGGTAGCCCAGATCCTTCCGCCGTGATCCTCAATAATCTTCTTCACAATCGACAGTCCGATCCCGCTGCCCCCCTTGGAAGAATTCCTGGACGAATCCGTGCGGTAAAACCGGTCAAAAATGTAGGGAAGATCCTTTGCCGCGATTCCTTTTCCGTTGTCCTCTATCACAATCTGGATGAAATCGCCGTCATCCTTGATCCTGATATTTAATATGCCCTTCTTCTTGTCAAGATATTTCAGCGAATTCCCGATAATATTGTTGATCACGCGCTTCATCTGCTCTGCGTCGGCGATCACCACCACATCCTCGTCCACATAGTTGAAATACCCCAGCTCCACGCCCCTGGTTTCCATGTCAAGCCCGACTTCCTCCACACAGTCCCCAAAATACTCCGATACATTGATTCTGGAAAAATTGTACGGAATCTTATTGGTGTCTATCTTGGAATAAAAGGTGAGCTCGTCTATCAGCCGATCCATATCATTGGCCTTATTATAAATCGTTTTGATATACTTTTCCAGCTTCTCCGGGGACGAGGCCACGCCGTCCTGGATGCCCTCCACATAGCCCTTGATCGCAGTGATCGGCGTCTTCAGATCATGAGAAATGTTGCTTAAGAGCTCCTTGCTCTCCTTATCATACTGCATCTTCTCTTCCTGGGATTCCTTCAGGCGCAGGCGCATCTCCTCAAAATCCTGGCACAGCATGCCGATCTCATCGTCGCTGTCCACCTCAAGCGTAAAATCCAGATCGCCGTCGCGCACCTTCTTCGTGGCCTCCTGCAGCCGTCCCAGCGGGGAAAGCATGGCCCGGTACACCCACATAATCAGGATACCGGCCGTAAAGCAGATGATCATAATCCCCACAAACATCATCTCGCCCATCATCGCCCGGATCTCCGGCACATAATTCCCCACATTCGCCACAATGAACAGGCTTCCCTGCGCTCCGTCCGGAAATGAAAAATCCATCTGCTTTAACAGGTGCTGCTGTTCTCCGTCCATATAAACCCCGCCGTACGAACTCCCCTGATAGTCGCCAAAGGGCGGCAGGCGGTCGCAGACCTCCTTCCCGTCTTCTGAGCCTGAAAAAATAATCTCCCCGCCCTTGCGGACGATCAGATAGGAATATTTCTTCAAAAGCTCCGCATTCAGCGAATCCAGATACACCGAATCTTCAAACAGCTCCGGGCTGTCGTCCAGCGCCTTCTGGATCGTCTTCTGCACCCCCTGTGTCAGGCGGTTAAATACCTGCGTGGAATTTCCCGACAGCAGATCAATCTGCTCGCTGAGGCCGTAATTCTTCTGAAACGAACGCCCCTGATAATTCACGAGGCCAATCGCCGTGATATATATGAGGGCAATCGGAACCACTGTAATCGTAACAAACGCAATCGCCAGACGTGTCCTTATCTTCATATCCCACTCCCAATACAACAGAGCTGACAGCCCGCCTGCTCTATAAAAATAAGAGAAAACCCGCCCGGAAACCGGATCCTCTGGCTTTCTCACTGTTTTTATATATTGTGTTAAGTATATCATATTTTAAAGCCCGCGTCTCTAAAAGTATTATAAACTTTGTCCGCGAAAAAAGCCTGAAAGACCATTTTTACGGCCTTTCAGGCTTTTTTTGCGCAGGACCCGCGCAGATGAAACATGCCGCTAAGACGGCGCCCGGCCATCAGGCATATAGCGGACCGTCAGGCAGCGCCCTATTCTACAGATATGCCTTCAAAGCCTCCGCCTTATCCATCTTCTCCCACGGAAGATCCAGATCATTCCTTCCAAAATGCCCGTAAGACGCGGTCTGCTTATAAAGCGGACGGCGCAGATCCAGCATCTTGATAATTCCGGCCGGCCGGAGATCGAAGTTTTCACGGATAATCTCCACCAGCTTTGTCTCGCTTACCTTACCGGTTCCGAAGGTGTCCACCATCACGGACGTCGGCTGCGCCACGCCAATCGCATAGGAGAGCTGAATCTCGCACTTGTCTGCCAGCCCCGCCGCCACGATATTCTTTGCCACATATCTCGCCGCATACGCCGCCGAGCGATCCACCTTCGTGCAGTCTTTTCCGGAAAACGCGCCGCCGCCGTGACGCGCGTATCCGCCGTACGTATCCACAATAATCTTGCGGCCCGTCAGACCGCTGTCCCCGTGCGGGCCTCCGATCACAAAGCGCCCTGTGGGGTTGATGAAAAACTTTGTGTTGCCGTCAACCATATCCGCGGGCAGAACCGGATCAAACACATAGCGCTTAATATCCTTATGTATCTGCTCCTGACTCACATCCTCGTCGTGCTGAGTGGATAAAACCACCGCATCCAGGCGGATCGGACGGCCGTTCTCGTCATACTCCACCGTTACCTGCGTCTTTCCGTCCGGACGAAGGTACGGGAGCGTGCCGTCCTTGCGGACCTCGGTCAAACGCAGCGCCAGCTTGTGGGCCATGGAAATCGGATACGGCATATATTCCTCTGTCTCATTTGTCGCATAGCCGAACATCATACCCTGATCGCCGGCTCCGATTGCAGCCAGCTCCGCGTCAGACATCCGGTTCTCCTTTGCCTCCAGCGCTTTATCGACACCCATAGCAATATCCGTTGACTGCTCATCCAGAGCCACGATCACGCCGCAGGTATCGCAGTTAAAGCCATACTCGCCCTTGTCATATCCAATCTCGCGTATTGTCTCACGCACCAGCTTCTGGATATCCACATTCGCCTTGCTTGTGATTTCGCCCATCACCAGCACCAGACCTGTCGTCGTCGCCGTCTCACAGGCCACGCGGCTCATCGGATCCTGGGCCACCATAGCGTCCAGAATCGCGTCCGAAATCTGATCGCACATCTTATCCGGATGTCCCTCTGTCACTGACTCTGAAGTAAAAAGTAATTTCTCCATCTCTTCCTCCTTGTTAAGTATAAAGACAAAAAGAAAAGTCCGTAGCAATACGGACTTGATGATTCGCTATCAAATCCTCTTATTGCTCGATTTACTGTCAGGGCGGCTCTCCTGCCGTACTGACTGCTCCTCGCTCAGGCTGGCACCTTCCGCTCCTCACCGCCGGGACATCTCCTGTCCCCCGGCTTAAACGGGGTTGCCGTGACTTCACAGATCCTTTGCATCTCCATCACTCTGAATAAGGGATAATACGCACTTTTCAATTTTAAAATATGTTGCTCTTTTAAGATAGCATATTGCGGTTTAGATGTCAAGAAGGGGAGGAATTCTTTGGCTGAAAATTTTTTGAGGGGCGTCCGCCGGCAAGCCGCGATCCACAAAGCCGCGTCGAAGCACTGGCCGATCTGGCGGCCCATGTGATTGTCAAAGATGCAAAAGGGCAATGCGGAAAAATCCTCGACATATGCGCCATGCACCGCCTTTTCCTTCAGTTCCCCCGCGCGCTCTCCATAGCAGGCCCGCAGCAACGAATCGGCGACGCAAAGGTAAACCTGATCGTCCATGAGCTGCTGCGTGATCAGCCGGGGCTGCTCTGTGCCGTTCAGTATAATGGCAAAATCTATGGAGCGGTTCAGCACCAGAGGCTCCAGCCTGGAGGTAACGGTGTCTGTGATGCGGATATCGACGTTCGGATAGCGGGCCGAAAACGGCGGCAAAACGGCTGGCAGGCAGATATTCAGCCGAATGGCGCTGGCCCCGAAGCGCAGCACTCCGCGTTCCTGCTGCGCAACATCTGACAAAATATCCTTCAGATTTATATGCTCATGATTGATCCGGTCCGCAAAGGCCAGCACAAGCTCGCCTGCCGTGGTCAGGGAAAGAGCGGGTTTCCGATGCAGGAGCGGCGTCCCGTAATACTCCTCCAGCCGCTGTATATGGTTGCTCAGCGTCTGCTGGGAGATAAAGAGGCGGCTGGCGGTGCGGGTCATATGAAGCTCCCTGGCCAGCTCGGAAAAATAGTACAGGCTGATCATATCCATGGCAATTCTCCACAATTTTTTTTTGTTAAAAACCAAAATTTTCTCTGTTTTACTTTGTATTGATTTTATATTACTATGGAATCACAAGAGATGCAAGCTTTTCCGGAGAAGCAGATTAAAAAAACATAACCGCAAGCCGGTCAGGGTTCAGGATGTCTGAACCGCCGCCGGAACAGAGAAAGAGGAGGAAATCAAACATGTCAGTAGGAAAGAGAATTTATTTAAAACGCGAGCTGCCGGATCCGGAAATTGTGAATCAGTTTAAGGCCATACCCGCCTCCAACACCGCAGATGTCATGGGGCGCAGCTGCGCCATGAATCCCCGCATCAGGCTGGTCAGTAAGCCAAAAGCCCAGATGATGGCAGGGCCGGCCTATACGGTTAAGGGGCGCGCCGGCGACAACTTAGCCCTTCATGCGGCTCTCAACCTGTGCGGCGAGGGAGACGTGCTGGTAGTGTCGAATGAGGAGGACAACACCCGCGCCCTTATGGGAGAGGTGATGATGGCCTATTTAAAATATACGAAAAAAATCGTCGGCTTTCTTGACTATATCTGCGTTGAGCAGGCCATTTACGGAATGCAGATGTGCCTGGGCGCCGGCCTGGGCGCGGCGCTCGCCCTCTTGTGGCCCGGCCTCCCCCTTGGCTGGGGCAGCATGGGCGTATTCGCCTTCCAGGGAGGCCACGGGAACGCGGGAGCGGCAGGGCAGACCTATACAGAACTTGGCATCCCCGAAAACCTTTCCATTGGTATGGTCCTGGCCACATTCGGCCTGATCGTCGCAATGCTCGCAGGCATGATCATGGTCAATGTCGGCGTGCGCCGGGGCTGGTCCAAATTTGTCAGGGACCCGCAAAAACAGCCCTCGTGGTACTATGGCGGCGCTCTGCCGGAGGATAAACGCAGCCCGATCGGACAGACCGTTACCAGCTCGATCAGCATCAATCATCTGGCGCTTCAGGCAGGATGGCTGCTGGCCGCTGTCTTTGCCGGACGGATGCTGATCCAGCTTGTGGGCCTCGTCTGGGATGGCGTCAGCGTCCTTCCCACAGTTATCCAAGGCATACTGGGCGGCGCGATCGTCTGGAATGCGGCGCGCCTGGTTAAGCTGGAGCATTTCATTGATGTGAAATTCATTCACCAGATGAGCGGTTTTCTGCTCGAAGTCGTTGTACTGACCGCCATGGCTACGCTGGATCTGGAGCTGATCAGCACCTTCATCATCCCGATTGTTGTCTACACACTCATCTGCAGCTCCGTAACACTGATGATTGCATTTGGCGGCTGCAAACTGTTCTGCCGTGAAGAATGGTTTGAAAAGGCCCTGATGGCCTATGGCGTCGGCACAGGTAATACCGCTACGGGCCTGGCCCTGGTACGCGCCGTGGATCCGGATTCCCAGTCCTCCGCCCCGGACAATCATGGCGTGTACAGCGCAGTTATGTGCTGGAAGGAAGCCTTTGCAGGTCTGGTTCCTGTGTGGATGATGACCGGCCTGGGTATGACCATGGGCGTGGGCGCCATCATGTGCGCCGTCTGCCTCGGCGTCGGATTCGTGCTCTTTGCACGTCCCAAAAAAGCGTGACGCCCCATTCCGGCCGCGTATTCGCCGGTATTTGCAAACTATGCAGCGCTGTGAAATGACTGCGCTCAACCATAAAACGAAAACACTGAAAGGAGCTTATGAATGATGAGCTATAAAGTATTATTGCCCCAGCCGATCCTGCCGGACGGAGACGACTTTCTCCTGAAACACGGCTTTGAAATTGTCCGCGGCCGCGGATTTACGGAAGAAGATATCATTGCCGATATCGCAGACTGCGACGCAATGATTGTCCGCACAGCAAAAATTACCTCCCGTATCCTGGACGCCGCGAAAAAGCTCAGGATCATAGCCCGCCACGGGGCCGGCTATGACGGAGTGGACCTTGAGGCCGCGAAAAAGCACAAAGTCCTTGTCACAACGGCCGGAGGGGCCAACGCTATATCCGTAGCGGAGCTGGCTGTATTTTACATGCTGCACTGCTCCCGCCGCTTTAAAGCGGATTTCGGCATTATTCCATGGAATTTCCAAAAGCAGAAAGTCTACCCATAAAATGGATATTGATATACCCAAAATTTGAGTGCACATCAAACGTATACCTGTTATAATGAAGCAGAGGTGTACAAATTGATGGAAAGTAATATTCGATTACTCCGTACTGAACGAAAGTTAAAACAGAGCCAGTTAGGCGATCAGATTGGGATATCCCAGCAGGCGGTCAGCCGTCTGGAGAAGGACAGCACAGCCATGACAGCCGATACCCTGGTTCGTCTTGCCGCTTATTTCGGAGTCACCTGTGATTATCTCCTGGGCGTATCCGAAAAACGCAGAGGCGATGGCAATCCCTTACAGCACATGAAAGATCCGGACAAATTTTATGAGCTTTATCACGTCTACAGCAGGCTTAGTGAGCGTGATCAGAAGCTCTTGTTTCATATGGGAAAAATAATGGAACACACAACAGAGGCACAGTAAAAAAGCGCATTATTTCCGCTAAAGGAGATAATGTGCTTTTCTTTTTCCTCCTGTTAAATATTTGTAAACTGTGGTATACTATGAAAACAAATTGATTGTCTATACCAACCAAGGAGGAACCATGGAGTTACAGTTTAAAAGGATAGAGATTGGCAACATCAGCGAGCTTATGCCGTTTTATGCGCTCCGCCATAACAATACGTGCGACAGCGTATTCCTGGAAAGCTTTATTTGGAAGGAATACTATCACGTCCGCTACGCCGTCTGGGAAAACCGGGCGCTTTTGTGGCTGATGGAAAATAACGGCAAGTGCTTTTCTGCGATGCCGCTCTGCCGCGAAGAGGATCTGCCGGACGCGTTTCACGCCATTGAACGGTATTTTAACGAGGAATTAGGCTTTCCTCTGGTAATTAACCTGGCGGATGAGTATGCGGTAAAATACTTGAATCTGCCAAAGGACAAGTATCTGGTAGAGGAGCAGGTGGATTCCAAGGATTATCTTTACACCGGCGAGGCGATGCGCACACTGGCCGGGAAGAAGCTGCACAAAAAGAAAAACCGGGTGAATGCATTCAAACGGGAGTACGAAGGGCGTTATGAGTACCGCCGCCTGTGCTGCTCGGACAGCCAGGATGTATGGGAATTCCTTGATAAATGGCGGGAGCAGAAGGGCGAGGATGTGGAAGAGCACTTAGACTATGAGGTGCGGGGCATTCACGATATTCTGAAAAACTGCTCAGATCTGTACATCCGCATGGGCGGAGTCTATATTGACGGGAAAATGGAAGCATTTTCGATCGGAAGCTTTAATCCCATTGAAAATATGGCTGTGATTCATATTGAAAAGGCCAACCCGGAGATCAACGGCCTGTATCAGTTTATTAACCAGACCTTCCTGCTTGAGGAGTTTCCGGATGTAGACTGGGTCAACCGTGAGGACGATATGGGTATTGAGGGCCTGCGCCAGGCAAAGATGTCCTATATGCCCGCTGATTATGCGAGGAAATATCTTGTCGAGCAGCTTTTGGACGGCAGTAAGGGCTATCACTGGGCGCAGCAGATCGGCAATACGCAGTCCGGAAGTTATACAGGCTATCTCGCAGACGATGAAAAAAACGAGACCATCCCGCTGTGGCGGGGCTGCTTTGAGGAAGACTCGGAGCGCTTTATTGCGTATTATTATAAGGAAAAGACAAAGGACAACCGGATTCTGGCAAAAAAAGACAATGGCTTTATCCTGTCCATGGTTCACTATAATCCATACCGGATCCGAATGAAGGACAGACAGTGGGAGCTTGACTATCTGGCCGGCGTGGCGACGGATGAGGCCCACCGCAGGGAAGGCCATTTCCGCGATCTGTTTGTGAGGATGCTCACGGATCAGCAAAAGGCCGGAAAGCCCCTCGCGTACCTGGTCCCGGTGAATCCCGCGGTATATGAGCCCTTTGGTTTTGTCTTCATCGGAAACGTGCCTGAATTTCATTTAAATGAAGAGGCGCAGCGCCACATTACGCGCTCAGCCTGCCGGGATACATCAGAGGACTGCGGGCGGGCGGCCGCCTATATGGAGAAATGGCTGTCGGCGCGCTACGAAATGTATACACAGCGCGACTGCGCCTATGTCAGCCGTCTGATAAAGGAACTGGAATCCGAGGGCGGGACGCTGTCCTTTTTAGAGGATAAAAACGGGCTGGCCGGCCTTGAGGCCGTGTGGGGACTTGAGAAACAGGAACAACGCTTTCTTTACGCAGAAGATCCGTATACGGTCAAAACCGGGGAAAAAGCATGGAATATGGGACGGCTGACGAATATAGAGGCATTCCTGGGTTCCTTTCACTTAAAGGAGGCAGAACGCATTTCCTTTATAGTGGATGCCGTGGATCCGCTTCTGGAGGAAAATAACGGGACGTTTTTATGGACGCTCGACGAAACAGGAGCAGACGTGAAAAAATTAACGAGTACAGAGGAGCTGCCAGATGCGGCGCTGCACGCACAGCGTTTTTCAGCCCGGGCAGGCGAGCTGGTAAACTGGCTCACCGGATACAGGGATGCGGCGCAGATCTGGCCGGAGCGCTCTCAGGAGCTTACAGAAGCCATGGCAGCCGTGGATGTCGTAAACGGCGTATTTCTGGACGAAATCGTATAGCCATTGTAAAACACAAACGGGAAGGAGTGTATTCAAATGGATGAGATTGCTAAATTAAAGGCATGGGTGGAGGAGAGCAGCTATATCGTGTTTTTTGGCGGGGCAGGCGTATCGACAGAAAGCAGCATCCCGGATTTCAGAAGTACGGACGGACTGTATAACCAGAAGTATGATTACCCGCCGGAAACGATTTTAAGCCACAGCTTTTACTTAAGCCGGACAGAGGAATTTTACCGCTTTTACCGGGACAAGATGCTGTTCCCGGATGCAAAGCCGAACCGAGCCCATCTCGCGCTTGCAAAGCTTGAGCAGGAGGGGAAACTAAAGGCTGTGATCACCCAGAACATAGACGGGCTTCATCAGGCGGCGGGAAGCAGGGAAGTCCTGGAGCTGCACGGCTCTGTGCTGCGCAATTATTGCATGAACTGTGGGAAGTCCTTTGATCTGGATGACATCATCCATTCCCAAGGAATCCCGAAATGCGGCTGCGGCGGCATCATCAAGCCGGATGTCGTCTTATATGAAGAGGGCCTGGACGACAGCGTGATCCGGCGCTCTGTTGAACATATCAGAAAGGCCGATATGCTGATCATCGGAGGAACCTCGCTGACCGTTTACCCGGCGGCCGGTCTTATTGATTATTACCGGGGACATAAGCTGGTCCTGATCAACCGTTCCGTCACGCCAAGGGATTCCGACGCGGATCTGGTAATCTGCGACAGCGTCGGCAAGGCGCTGGGCGAGGCGGCAAACCTGTGACAGAACCTGCAAACAGAGGGATACAGGGATTCTTCCAAAAAACAGGGGGTAACGGATGAACGGAGTGATATTCGAAGTTGGAGATATTGTCAGGCTTAAAAAGCCCCATCCGTGCGGGAGCCATGAGTGGGAGCTTTTGCGGGTCGGGGCCGATTTCCGCCTGAAATGCGTCGGGTGCGGCCATCAGGTCATGATGGCCAGGCCCATTGTGGAAAAGAATACAAGAGGGATCAGAAAAGCGGCCGCCAAGTGACGGCCGCCTTTTCTGCCCGCAGCGGCGGCAAAACTTCCTTATCCGGGCCTGTACACAAAAAGACATGCGCTGCTGCTTTATCTTCCTGCGCCGTCATCCAGCACAATCGTAAATGTGCTATAATTATCTCCCATATTCCAATAGGAATATCCGCTCCAGTCATAGTCCGTATTCGTTGGCGATTTGTAATCCGCGCATACAATAATAGCATCCTTTACAACATCAAACGCAGGGTTGCCCTCGCTGTCCTTGGGAAAGAGCTCGGTTGAGCAGGTATAAGTTGTCAGAGAATTGGAACGGCAGCCATTATAAATCAGATCCATATCAATTCCCCATGAGCGGCAAAAATTTTCCTTCTGTTCTATATCATAATATGACAGAGTCTCATGCCATCGCCCTTCCCCGTCCACATATCCGATTCCAAAGTCGCGGTTTGTCTCCAAAGCTCCCGAAAACATCATATAATGCCGGTCGCCCACATTGCTGTCATTGATAGAAGGCAAAAAGAACAGCCCGCCCGCATCAATATAGCCCTCCGAATCAAAATGATACCATTTTCCGTCGATTTCCTTCCACTCATTGACTTTGCAGCTTCCGTCCTGCTCCACATACTTCCACTGCCAGTATTCTCCGCCCTCCTGAAACTGCCACTCCCCGGCAAACGCGCCGACTGTCATGGATAAAGATAATGCGGCCGCAGCGCAGATACCTGCAAATCCTTTTCGCATTTTCATAGCTCAGATCCTCCTTTTGATTTTATTTATCTGCATTATACCCCCCCCCGGACAAAATTTGTCAACCCTTTGGAGCGTTCCTTTTCCCTAATCATTATTATTGTAGTAACAGGTAGCCAGTGTCCTAGAGCGTGTTTGAAAATTCATTCCCGCCAACTAACAGCATACCCATTTTGCCCGGAATCCGGGAAAAACAGGGGAACGCGCCTTTCATGCGCCCTCCCCTGCAAAATTTAACCTTTCTCATTTCTCATAAAGAAACCGCTCCGGCAAATCCAGCCCAAACACCTCTGCCATATCCCTGAAATCCTGCGCCGACGGCACATTCCGCTTTCCGCCCGCTGAAATCACCTTCATCAGCATTTCCGCCGCCTTCTCCACCGTATGCGTAAGCCCAAACGCGCTGTCAAAAGTTTCCCCGGCCGTAAAAATCCCATGCTGCGCCCAGAGCACCACATCGTACTCCTCCATCATGCGGCAGGTGAGCTCCCCGATCTCACTTGTCCCCGGAACCATCCACGGGATCACCCCCATTCCGGCCGGAAAGGTCATCGCGCACTCGGGTTCCATTTCCCAGAGTTCTCTGGTAAAAATTTCATCCTTCATAGGAAGAACAAACGACAGCGCGATGATATTCCCCGGATGGGCGTGGTAAATCACACGGCAGGCCCCGCCTGACTTCCTCTTCTTAACCGCCTGGTTCATCAGATGCGCCGCCAGCTCGCTCGTCGGCAGGCCGCCGCCTGTCAGCCCCCACACAATACGGTAAGCGTCTCCCGCGTCACTGATCTCAATCATCCCAAAAGAATCGCTTGGATAAAGCGTCATATTCCGCATAAATTTCCCGCTGCCCGTGACCAGAAAGTGATCCCCGGCCAGCTCCCCGGCCTGTACCGAAAGAGGCGTCCATCCCCTCTCCCGCCTCAAATCATCCTCAACTGCCTTTACCTCCTCCTTTGCCAGCCGGTACGACAGATTTCCCCCATGGCACTCATGCCACCCCTGCCGCCATCCGTCATCCGCCATGCGGATAAAGCCCCTGGCAAATGTTGTATCCAGCACACGCATCCCGTCATCTCTCCTCTCCCGCCGCCCATAATCCGGGTTCCCCCTGTGGGCTGCCTACCTGTGAGCCGCCTCCCCATAGACTCTCCCTATGGACTGCCGCTCCCCCATGGACTGCCTCCCGCTCATCACACGCCTCTTCCATCCGGCTCAAACACCCGTGCCCCATTCGACCCTGCCGCGCATCTCCTCCCCTCATCCAGCGAAGAAAACACGCCCATTGCCGTCATCTGCACAACCGCATTTCCCAAAGCCGCAGCCTCCGCCGGGCCGGCGAAAACAGGAATCCCGGCCGCCTCTGCCGTCAGCCGGTTCAGATAATCCGCCTTCGAGCCCCCGCCGATAATCTGAAGCCTTCTGAACTCCCGCCCCGTCAGCTCCTGCATCTGCCTGAATATCGCCCCGTAGGACGCCGCCAAACTCCTGTATACCACTCGGGCCAGCTCCCCGGCCGTCTCCGGAACCTGCTCCCCGGCTTTCCTGCAGTAATCCCTCACCGCCCCGCTCATAGAGGATGGGGCAAGAAATACCTGGCTCTGGCAGTCCACCATCGAATCGATCCGGGCATCTTCCGCCTTCCTGCACAGCGCCCCAAAGCTGTCCCCGGGCGCGGCCTCCTTCCGGATATTCTGTATCATCCACAGCCCCAGGCTGTTCTTTAACAGCAGCGGCTTCTCCCCGCCGCCCGCTTCGTTTGTAAATCCTGAAACCCGGGCCTGCTCCGTAAGAACCGGCGCCTCTGTCTCCATGCCCATCAGCGACCAGGTCCCTGAGCTGATGGCCGGAAGCTTCCCCGCCCCCTCAGGCGGCAGGCTCAAAAAAGCTGAGGCCGTATCATGGCCGGGAACAAGCGCTACCTCGCAGGAAAACCCGATCCGCTCCGCAATCTCCTCTTTCAGCCTTCCAAGCACTCCGCCCGCCCGGCGTATCGGAAGGAAGATCCGCTCCGGATACCCCAGCCTTTTTATCAGCCCCGTATCCCACCGGGCTTCGCCCGCCTTTGTAAGCTGGGTCACAGAGGCATTGCTGTATTCCTGGCACAGCTTTCCGGTCAGCAGGTAATTAAAATAGTCCGGAAGCATCACCATCGCATCCGCCCGGCAAAGCTGCTCCGGGCAGCTCTGGCTGAGCGCCTCAAGCTGGCACAGCGTATTAAACTCCGCCATCTGGATTCCGGTGCGGGCATACAGCTCCGCCTCCGGCACGCGCTCAAAAATCCCCTGGTATATGCCAGCCGTGCGCGGATCCCGGTGGCTTACAGCCGGCGAAATCCGCGCGCCGGACTCATCCAAAAGCACAAAATCCAGCCCCCAGGCATCTATACCCACAGAAACCGGAAACAGGCCGAGCTCCGAACAGCGTCTCATACCAATGATAAGCTGCTCAGTGAGATAATCGAGATCCCAGCACAGAAATCCGCCGCGTCGTACCGGGCCGTTCTCAAAACGGTATATCTCCTGCAGAACTATGCGCCCGTCCCTGTGCTCTGCAATGATATGCCGCCCGCCCGAAGCGCCGAAATCTACTGCCAGAAAATATGGTTCCATAAAATCCCCCCTTTGTCCAATTCGCCGAATCCGTGCAGGCCGTGGCTGACTTTAGAAGGCCGCCCCGCCTACGCCCTCCCTGTATCAATATATTTCAGCGCCCGGTGAATCCGCAGATATTTCCGATACTTTTCCTCACAAGCCGCCGCCATCTCTTCCTGCGGCTCAAACACCTGATCCACCTTTACCGTCTTTTCCGCAATCCCGGCCGCATCCGCCGGATCGCCGTTCACGCACCGCCAGGCCGCAAGCAGCGCGATTCCGAACGCGGATCCGATCATCCCGTCCATCTTTTCAACGCGGATATTCAGAACATTGGCCATGGTCTGCATCCACATCCCGCTCCGCGCCCCGCCTCCCACTACCTTAACGCTGCCGAAGCGCTTGAGCGGCAATTTCATCTTTTCCGCCAGCTCGCGGAAGGCAAAACACAGCCCTTCCATCACGGCGTAAAGGAGCTCCCCACTTTTTGTCTCGCCCCCCAGCCCGATGAACGCCCCGCGCAGCGTCGGATCCGCGTACAGCGTTTTTTCCCCCATTAAGTGCGGGTAAAATAAAATCTCATTCTCCCTGGCGCTCACCGTGTCCACCAGGCTGTCTACTCTGGAGAAATCCTCGCCCCCGCAGAGCATCCGCACCGCCCATGCAAACGCATTTCCATTTGACTGTACCGCTCCCTGCACCAGATAGGAATACTCTGTATCGTCAAAGGAAAACAGAATCACTTTCCCGCAGTCCTGATCCTGCGGCTTTTCCACCGGCATCATAAGCACTCCGGAAGTTCCCAGTGAGATCACCGGGTAACCGCGGCCCAGGCAGCCGGTGGAAACCGCCGTGGCCGGGTTATCCCCGGTTCCCACCAACACCTGCGTACCCCTGTTCAGCGAAAAGCGGCGCGCTGTCTCCTCTGTCAGGTTTCCGGCCGCGACTGCCGCCCCGCGCACATTCGGGTATGCTTCCTTTGAAAGCCCGATAAGCTTTCGCATCTCCTCTGACCATTTCCGTCCTTCCAGCTCATAGAGGCAGGACGTCGAAGCCTCGCAGTAATCCGTGCCGTATACCCCTGTCAGCCGGTATACCAGATAATCCGGCCCTATCAGGAATTTATGTATCCGTTTGAAATTCTCCGGCTCATGCAGGGCAAGCCAGTACAGGTTTGCGGCAGGGCTTCCGGTCGAAATAATACGCGACAGATACTCGCCCTCCGGAAAATGCTTTATCCTCTCCTTAAGCGCTGGTATCAGATCCTGCGTGCGGGTGTCATTCCACATCATCGCCGGACGGACCGGTTTCCCATCCTCTCCCATCACGACCAGGGTGTGCATCTGCCCCGTTATGCCGATCCCCGCAACGGATGACCTGTCATGGGACTTTAAGATCCGGTTAAGGCCATGTTCCATGCACTCATACCAGCTCTCCGGATCGATCTCCCGCCAGCCCTTATCTGACAGGCGTATCTCATAATCCTCCGAGATCCGGGCCAGCACATTTTTATCCTCATCTATCAGAACGATCTTCATCGAAGACGTTCCGACATCAATTCCCAAAAAAGTCTGTTTCATGCTGCAATCCATCCTTACAACCTGTCACACCTGTCATGCTTATCACGTATATGCTTAAGCCTCTCCTCCATGGCGTCCTGCAAAAAACATTACCGTTCATTGATCATACTCACCAGCTCTTTTGCCTTCTGCCGGACGTTTTCCACAGCTGCAACGCTCAGATGAATCACATCGTGCTCGTTATGGTCTGCCTCATACGCCTCCCCAAAGGTATGGATGAATTCCTTTCTGAGATCCGAGCCGTAATTGATCTTGATGAGCCCGTGCTTTTTAGCCTCCCATATCACTTCCTTCGGAATACCGGAGCCGCCGTGCAGAACGAGCGGAACCGGGCATACTTCATGGATCCTGGCAAGCAGAGGAATGTCTATCTGGGGATTCAGGCACAGCCCGTGTACGTTCCCCACGGACACGGCCAGCACATCACACCCTGTCTGCTCCACAAAATCCGCTACCATATCCGGATCTGTCTTGCAATCGCCCTCATTTACAATATCCTCTTCCTTGCCCTTAAGAGCGCCCAGCTCCACTTCAACCGGAATATTGTAAAAATGACAGTATTCCGCCGCCCTTCGGCTCTCCCTTACATTCTCCTCAAACGGAAGGTGGGACGCGTCGATCATGATGGACGTAAACCCGGCGTCCACGCAGGCTTTCACATCTTCAAACGATTTTCCGTGATCCAGATGGAGGCCGATGGGAATCTCTGAACTGCGGACCGCATCCCTGGCGATCTCCGCGATAATGCGCGGATTGGAAAGACGCAGATTATTGGAAGAGATCTGGATATATCCCGGCAGTCCGGCGTCCATCAGCCCTGCCGCGATGGCATACGTCATCTCCAGATTCGTCGTGTTAAAAGCCGGAAGTACATAATGGTATTTCTTTGCATAAGCCATCAGGTCAAATCCGTTTACCAGTTTCATTTTTTTATTCCTCCTTCATGCATCCCTGACCCGGCGGGCGGGCTGCCTCTAAATTCCCTTATTTAAAATCAAACATCCTCTCATAAAGCTGACGGTATCTGTCAAATTTTTCCATATACCACGCGTGCATGGCCGCATCCGGCCGGTAAACCCGCTTTGTGCGGATTGCCCGCCGTATCCCGTCCTCCAGGGACGGATACGCGCCTGCCGCCGTGGCTGCCATCACCATGCATCCCAGTGTCCCGGCCTCGTCGCATTCCATGGAGGAAACCTCCATATTAAACACATCAGCCCGTATCTGCAGCGTCAGCTCTGACGCCGCGCCCCCGCCCGTGGCGGCAATGCTCTCCATCCTGGTTCCCAGCCGTTTCAGCCGGCCATATGACAGATACATCTGGAACGCAAAGCTCTCCAGCACCGCCCGGTAAATCTCCATCGGCTTTGTGTGGATTGTAAGCCCCGCTATGGTTCCCCTTGCATCCATGGACAAATCCGGGTTCCCGGAAGAACCGAACTGCGGGAGCACCAGCACATCGGTCCTCACCTTTGCCGCCGCTTCGTCCATGACTGCAAAAAAGTTTTTGCCTCCGGCCTCGCAGCGGCTCCTGATTCCCTCAAAAATCCCGTCCCGCGCCCAGTTTTTGAGCGCGCCGCATGTCGTGACCTCCAGGCTCGACAGATATGTTCCGGGAATAATATACGGAATACAGGTAAAATCATTTTCCATCATATACGGCGTCATCATCGGGCCGGGCAGCATCGTAAACATAAATTCGCATGTCCCCATCCCACATTCGCCCCGCTCCATATCCACAAGCCCGCTCCCCAGCGCGGCGCAGGACTGATCATGGCCTCCTGACACCAGCTTAAGCCCCGGATTCAGATGAAGCGCCTCTGCCGCCTCCGGCAAAATCGTCCCAATCACCGCGCACGGCCCCACCGGATCCGACATCTGCTCCCTGCGGATGCCCGCAAAGGAGAGAAGCTCCTCTGACCAGTCCATTTTCCGGATGTCAAACGCCATGCTGCGGGCCGCGCATGTGTAACTGACCTTTCGCTCTCCTGTCAGCTTAAATGTCACGAAATCCTCATAAAACAGGATCGCCGCCGCGCGTTTTACCGCGTCCGTGTTCCGGTTCAGCCACCTGTATTTCGGAAGCCCGTAGAGCTCATTGGGCGGCAGGCCCGTAATCTCAAAGATATTGCGGGCGCCGAACGCGCGGATCACCTCATCTGTCTCCGGGATCCCCCTGACATCCCCGGTGAGCATGGAATTCGTGAGCGCCTCCCCTTTATCGTCCAGGCACGCCACCGACTCCCCGAGACACGTAACCGCCAGCGCCTCGATCGGTTCCGGGCAGGAATCCCCCGCCTCTCTGAGAAGCTTAAAAACCGTGTCAAGAACGGTCTTTGGGTTCAGCTCTCTCCGGCCGTTTTCCCCCAGCTCCGCATACCGGCCTTCGGTCCTAAATACCACGCGGCCCTCTAAATCATATACCAGCAGCTTGCTCCCGCTGGTTCCCACATCAAGTCCTGCAAACGCCATAAAATTCCCTTTTCCCTACTGCCGCTTCGCCCGGCTCTTCCTTGCCACATCGATCACAACCGCGATCAGGATGATGATTCCCTTCAGGACATTCTGCCAGAAGGAATTGATCTCCATCAGGTTCAGTCCATTGGTGATCACGCCGATAATCAGAATACCGATAAATGTGCCTCCCACTGTGCCGACTCCGCCTGACATGCTTGTCCCGCCGATCACGACTGCCGCTATGGCATCCATCTCGAACCCATTTCCCAGCGTCGCCGCCGCGGAACCCAGCCTGGCGCACCATACCAGTCCGCCGATCCCGCACAGAAGGCCGATCAGGATATAGGGAAGCATATTATATTTTTTCACATCCACGCCCGAATACTGGGCCGCTGTCTTATTTCCGCCGATCGCGTAGACATAGTATCCGAAGCGCGTACGGTTTAACAGAAACCACGTTGCGATCAGAATCACCGCCGCATAGACGATAATCACGGAAATCCCCCCGCCCAGGTTCGCATTGCCCAGAGCCGTAAAGCCGTCGTTGCGCACGCGGATTGTAACGCCGCCCGAGATGATCTGCGTAAGCCCCCTTCCGATGCACTGCATTGCCAGCGTAGCCACAAAGGCCGGGACCTGGAAATACGCGATCGCCACTCCGTTAATGGTACCTACCAGAGCGCCCACAGCCAGGCAGGTCAGCACGGCCGCCCACACCGGAGCGCCCATATTGGTTATCATATAAGCCCCAATCACGCCTGTCAGGCCCACCGTTGAACCAACGGAAATATCGATCTCCCCCATCAGGATCGCAAGCAGCATGCCGCAGCTTATGATCGCGTTCACGGAGTTGGATTTCATCAGGTTCAGCATATTCGACGGGGTCATAAATTTCGGCGTTGAAACAGATATAATCCCGACCAGGAGAATCAGGCCGATGATCGTACCGATATTGCTTTTAAAGAAACTGGCCGCTCTGCCGGAAGATTTTGCGGCTTTGGATTTTTCCATTTGTATACCTCCTGAATGTCATTCTCTGTCACCCGTCTCACGGTTTGTTGCAAAGGCCATCATCGTCTCCTGCGTAAAGTCCGTTTCGCTCAGTTCTCCTGTGATCCGCCCCTCGCACATCACATAGCACCGGTTGCACATGTTAATAATCTCCGGGAGCTCTGACGATACCATGATGATCGACGCTCCGCCCGAAGCCAGCTCATCAATAATCGCGTAAATCTCAGCCTTTGATCCCACATCAATCCCTCTTGTCGGCTCGTCGAGAATAATGACCTTCGGCTTTTTGGCCAGCCATTTGCTCAGCACCACCTTCTGCTGGTTTCCGCCGCTTAAATTGCCTGTGAGCTGCTTGGAGGACGTGAGCCGGATGCGGAATTTCTGCCTGTAATCCTCGACCATGGTATCCCACGCCTTAAAATCCACGGAAATCCCCTTCACAAAATCTGACAGACAGACAAGGCCCATGTTAAATTCCACATCATTTTTAAGAATCAGGCCCTCGCCTCTGCGATCCTCAGACACATAGACAATCCCCAGATCGATCGCATCCCTGGGCCTTTTGATGTTTACAGGCGTTCCGTCCAGGAAAATCTCTCCCCCGGCCCTCTGAAACGCCCCGAAAATCGTTTTCATCAGCTCCGTGCGTCTTGCTCCCACCAGCCCGGCAAAGCCGACGATCTCGCCATATCTCGCATAAAAACTAATGTCATTAAAATACTCCGCGTGCTTTAAATGTTTCACCTCAAGGGAAACGCCGCGGATTTCCCGCCGGCTCTTTGTATAATAGCTGGTCAGCTCGCGACCTACCATCATGCGGATCAGCTCGTCTTTATCCGCGCCCTTTGTCTGCACATCCCCGACCATCTTTCCGTCGCGCAGCACCACAATGCGATCCGTGATGGCAAATAATTCCTCCAGCCTGTGTGAGATATAAATGATCCCAACCTTCTTTTCCTGAAGGAGGCGTATAATCCCAAACAGTGTTTCCACCTCGCCCTGGGACAGGGAGGAGGTCGGCTCATCCATAACCACCACGCGCGCCTCTGCTGAAACTGCCTTGATGATCTCCACAAGCTGCTGCATGCCAATCGACAGATCGCCCACCAGTTCGCCGGCGCGCAGGTTTAAATGCAGATCGTCGATCACCTTCTGCGTCTCTTCCTCCATCCGCTTTGCGTCCACCATCCCAAACCGGTCCCTTGGCTCGCGCCCCAGAAATACATTGGCCGCGATCGTGCGCGCGGGAACCATGATGATCTCCTGATGGATGATCCGTATTCCATTTTCCCCCGCCACCGCGGATGAGGTGATGTGCTTCGTCTCCCCGTTTATCCGGATTTCGCCCGAATCCGCCTTGTAAATTCCGCCCAGAATCTTGATAAGCGTTGACTTTCCGGCCCCGTTCTCACCCAGAATCGCGACCGCCTCGCCCCCGCCAACCGAAAGATTTACACCGTTTAACACCACATTCGAGGCAAATGACTTCGTGATATTTTTCATTTCAAGGAGCTTTGCTTCACTCATTTATCCTACCTCATTTTCAAAAAAAATCCGGCCTGGAATGTTCCGGGCCGGACCATACAATTATCAGTCAAGAGCGTCCCATGCATCCAGATCGTAATCGTCAATGTTGCTCGCATCAATGCTGTAGGACTCAATTGCGATATTAAATTCAAACTCCTCGCCCTTTAACGCCTTTACCGCATTCTGAACGCCCAGGTAACCCATATAGGTCGGCCGCTGTGCGGAAGACTGCACCATGGTTCCGTCCTTGATCGCGTGCTTGCCGATCGGCGCGCCGTCCTTGCCGAGAATGTCAATGGAACCGGCCTTTCCGGCTTCCTCCACAGCCTGAACCGCTCCCAGGGCAGAGGTATCGTTGATACAGTAAATCACATCAATATCATCATGAGCCTGAAGCGCGTCCGATACCACATTAAACGCCGCGTCCGTCGCTCCCTCGCCCTCTACAACCTGAACTTCTACAAATGCGTCCGCATTCGATACATTATCCTTAATTCCGGACCAGAAGCCCTCAACATTGATGATACAGGACTCTGCTGTCTGCAGATGAACAATCAGGATATTCGCGCCATCCGGATGATTCTCGGCAACCCACTGGCCTGACAGATAGCCAAGCTGCGTATTGTCAGAAGCGATAATGCCGTCCACCAGCTCATAATCATCCTCTGTGATCACATTGTCCACATTGATTACCTTAACGCCCGCGTCCCGGCAGGTCTGAAGAACCGTATGCGCTCCGGCGGAATCGTACGGTATGTACACCAGCGCGTCGATGCCGCTTGCAATCATATCCTCAATCTGAGACGCCTGCTTCGTCGGATCATTCTGCGGGTCAAAGGAAATCATCTCGCAGCCAAGCTCGTCACAAGCTGTCTGAACACCGGTCTGAACCGCGGTAAAATATTCATTGGTCAGCGTGTACGGTGAAAAGCCAATCGTGTAGCCGCCCTCGGAAGCGGCGTCCTCCTTCACGGCCTCTGTGACAGCTTCCTCCACAGCCGCCTCCGTCTTCACCGCCTCGGTCGGAGCCGGAGCCTGCGTCCCGGCAGGCTTTTCAGAAGAACCGCAAGCCGTCAGAGACAGCGCAAGCATACCGGCCATAGCAACGGACAAAACTTTTTTCATAAAACAATTCCTCCTTTATCTTTGAACGTTTTTTGATTGTACGAACATATTAGCACACTTATTTTTGTACTTCAATCCCATATATATCTAAAATTAACCTGCATTTTTTAGTTATTATGTATAATTAATGTTCGTTTTTATTTTTCTTTGTGTTTGATTATGTTTGATTTTAGGGGAATTTTCTTTGTTTTTCAGATTTAATCCGGTTTTTATGTTCGTTTAGCTTTATTTTATTATTTTTTCAATGATTGCTTTAAGTTATGCATACAGAAAAATTTATCATACATGTTAGCCGGTTGTGCGCATAAAAAGGCCATAACGCAGCGCTTCCTGTAACCGGAAGCGTTTGTTATGGCCTTATTTACAGACAATATGATATCGGGCCGCCGAAACGGTTACGCAAAGATTACTCTTGTATTATATTTTTTCATAAGGTTATTGCCCTCCTCATCAAGGCCCTGATCCGTGATCACGCCGTCCACCTGTGAGAGGGAGGCAAAGCCGTTTAAGTCATATGTATTAAATTTTGTGGAATCAGCCAGCAGATATACGCGCTTTGCCACGGAAAAAAGAGAGCTCTTAAAGCGGGCCTCCGGTGAATAGCCGTCGTAAAGGCGTCCGTCCGTGCCAATCGCCGCAGCCCCGATGAAGGCTGTATCGAGCTGATATTTGCGGATCTGTTCCTCCGCCACCGGGCCGGAGCTGCAGTTTGTGATCCGGATCATTTCTCCGCCCAGCATGATCACCGATACATTATCATACTGGAGCGCTTCTTCCGCTACTTTTAAATGGTTGGTCACAATCACAGCGCGTAAACCCTTGTCCAGGTAATTCAGCATAATCCGCGTCGTGGACCCTGCGTCAATAAAGATGCGCTGCCCGCCGCGGATCAGCGATGCGGCCATCGCCGCAATCCGCTCCTTGCTCGCTTTGTTGGAAATACGCTTTTCATCAAATGACGTCATGCGCACCACGGTCTGATTTACCATCAGAGCTCCGCCGTGCGTGCGCGTGATATTATACTGCTGCGCCAGAAAATTCAAATCACGCCGAATCGTCATCTCAGACGCGCCAAACTGCCGCGCCAGATCCTTCACATCCACTCTGTGGTATCTCTGAATCAGCTCCAAAATGGCCAGGCAGCGTTCATTCTTGTTCATGTGGTGTTCCTCTTTCCTGTTCGTCTTCCGGACAATTTTCATATCATGATTATATGCCATTTTTCTGGTAAATACAAGGACAAGGGCAGTAATTGGCTGCCTGGTACAGCCTTGCAAAAATAACGGCGATTATCAGGCGCTTAATATCCGGGTATCTGTGAAATCGTGTACTGGTACAATCTTTTACACGGATTATATGTATTAATTAATATTTTTACATCAATTTAATTGTATTTTGCTACAATCCTTTTCATGTATGATACAGTATTTTACAACAATTAAATGTAGCAAAGGAGGTGTGCGGACATGCAAAATTCAGGTTTTGATAAATTCATAGTCGGCGAACGTCTCAAGATTCTTCGGGAACGCGAGGATATCACACAGGGACAATTAGCCCAGCTTCTCAAGATAACGCAGCAGACCTATTCCCGTTATGAAACCGCTAAAGCCACTTTGCCGCTGCTCCATCTTTACACCCTGTCGCAGTATTATAAAGTCAGCTCCGATTATATTCTGGGAACCATTTCGCACCCGAATATACCGCCGCAGCTTTCAGAGCGATTTATCCAGCACATTACGGTGGGAGATTTTGTCTGTCTTATTTCGGCCTTCTCGAAAAAGTCGAAGCGGCACCTCATCGATTATGTGAATTATCTTTCCTATCAGGAGCAGATTGAAAAGAAAGAACTATCTAAAGATTAACGAATTTTACACTTGAGCGAGATTAACGGTTGCCTGTGCAATCGTCACTCGGCCCATCAGGTCCGGTCAGGCTTTCTGATGGGTCTTTTTCTGTCTGTCCTTTGCGCCGTTTTATGTAAGGTATACACTTCTCCGTTAATGTGGCAATATCAACAAGGCTGCTCACAATAATTAGGAACTGTCCTTAAAATCCAGCCATACCGAAACATATCATTCAGAGATTCACCGGCGTCCTTCCCGCGATCACCCCCCTGCCATTCTATACGCCAAAATTATTGTATTCTGAAAAATTTTTACATCAATCTACCCATATTTGGATACAATCTTTTATATGTATGATAGATTATTTTACTATAATTATGTGTAATTTCAGGAGGTGTGCGGCCATGAAAAATCCCGGGCTTGATAGGAAAATCATCAGCGAGCGTCTGAAAACGCTTCGGGAACGCGAAGGAATCACGCAGGAACAGTTAGCCCAGGTTCTCTGCACAACACAGCAGATCTATTCCCGTTATGAAACTGCCAAAGCGGACCTGCCGCTTCATCATCTATATACGCTGACCCAATATTACAATGTCAGTTCTGACTATATTCTGGGAAACATCTCATATCCGAAACTCCCGCCGGAGCTCTCGGAGCGCTTTATCCAGCATATTACGGCAGGAGATTTCCTCTGCCGCGTCTCATCCTTTTCCAGAAAATCAAAACGGCGCCTGATTGATTATGTGAATTACCTCTCCTATCGGGAGCAGCTTGTAAAAAAAGAACAACAGGAACTATAAGCAGACGGCCCGGAGCGTGTCAGAAAAATCAGACATGCTCCGGGCCTTATCTACTTCTCATATTCAATCGTATGCCGCTCATACGCATTAATCACCCTTGTCTTTCCATACAGATCCTCCCTCCGGAACATGGAACCATACGTCGCATGAACATGGCCGTGTATGAAATAATCCGGGTTGTAGCGTTCCATCAGCTTATTAAAAGCCGTAAACCCCACATGCGGCAGATCCGTTCCGTCGTGAAAGCCAAAAGCAGGCGAGTGCGCAACCAATATGTCAAATCCCCTGTGTATCGCGATTTTGGGCCACAGCCTGGCCGCCCGCCAGTTCATCTCCGCCTGCGTATACTGATGCGCCCCGTTCTTGTAGCGCATGGAGCCGCCCAGGCCCATGATGCGGATCCCCTCATGGGTGTAAATCGTATCTTCAATGCAGACGCAGCCGTCGGGCGGCGTCTGTGCATAGCAGCCGTCGTGATTGCCGTGCACATAGAGAACCGGCGCATGGGTGAAGGTGGCCAAAAAGGATAAATACTGCGGCGCCAGATCCCCGCAGGATATGATGAGATCAATCCCCTTCAGCTTTGATTTGTCAAAATAATCCCACAACCCCTTTGATTCCTGATCAGCAAGCGCAAGTATTTTCATGTCCGTTCATCCCTGAAATTCCCCCGTTTTTCAACAGTCCAGACAACCTCCGAACTGTCACTCCTTTTTATACCGCATCTTCCGGCTTCCTTATCCCCTGCAGGCGCACCACGGCCTGGGCCGCCCCGGTCAGGGAGTCAAAATCCGGGATTTCCCCGACCACATTTTCAGCCAGCCAGTCCATTGTGATAATCTCCTCCGGTGAAAGCGCCCGGTTCTCATCTTTCTGCACGATCCCGGTCTGCGAATAGAGCAGGCCGGAGAATGGGTGGAAGGTTCCTGTCTCAATCCCGCGCCGGACGAATTCCACCAGACGTTTCGTTGCATAGGACAGGTTCTGTGTGTAAATGAGATCCACCATCCCTGCGGAAAGCCCCCACCAGTAGTTTAAAGCCTTTGCATCCGATACGTCGCCGCTGTTCCATGAGCCGGCCATGATGCTCTCAATGATTTTCTCATAAAAACGTCCCCAGTTCCACAGCGGAGTAGCCGCGTTAAAGGGCGTCTGTCCGCCGGCCTCCTCCGTCTCCCCGGACGCCTTCCTCTCCGCTGTTTCTTTGATCTCCGGGCCGAACCCAAAGCCGCTGTCAAACCGGTACAGCCCATACCGCCTGGAGGCGTAGCGCGGTACGATCATATCCTGATGGGATAAATAGGAGATCTGATTTTCCCGGAAATAATCAGTTATATCTATGCCGTCCTTTTTCGTAGACCATCTCAGATACACCTTCGCCCTTGGGTTGACCATGCGCGCCCCCAGGGCGAACGCGTTAATATTCGCCGTTGTCCCATATATCGGGTAATCTGCAATATATCCGATCCGGTTATTGTCAGCCAGCGCCCCGGCGATCATCCCGCACAGGAATTTCGCCTCATACATCCGCCCGTAATAGCTCCTGATATTGTGGTGCGATGTGTTGAGCGAGCAGTTTAAGACTTTCACATTCGGATACTCCCTGGCCATTTTGATGCTGGCGGAAATAAATTCGGGCGTTGTGGTGAAAATAATCGTGCATCCGTTGTCGATCGAGCGCTGAATCGCATTCTGCGCGTCTTCGCCCGGCGTAATATTTTCATAGGAAAATGTTTCCACCCGATCCCCAAACACCTCCGCCACATGGCGCTGACCCAGCTCATGGGCATACGTCCAGCTCGACAGCTCCGCGTTTTTGGAATGGATAAACGCAATCTTTGTCTGCTTCGCGGACGGTGGAAGCAGGATATCAATCAGCTTCTTCTTAGGCGCGGCCGGGACGGGATCCATAACCAGTTCCACGGTCTTATGTTCCTTCAGACGGGCAAATTCATCCCAGCTCTTTGCGATATTTTCCTTCACTTTTGAGCCGGGATCCTCTTTCAGCGAATCGTATCCATAGATTTCAATATAGGCGAGCAGCGCGTCCCCGGCCTCGATCGGCAGCCTCTGCCCGCCCTTCGCCTTATAGTTTGTGGAAAATTTCACATATGCGGCGGAAAAATCCTGCCGCATCTCCTCACTCCAGGGCGCGGCCGCATTTCCCGCCACAGCGGCTGACAGCGCGGGGTAGCCGCCCCTGCGGCTGAATAATATATAATTGACGCCTGACAGGCGGTGAAAATTCATATACTCATAGTAAATCTGGTTATCTTCATCCAGCGTTCTACGGGGAACCAGGCGGGTCACAATACCAGGGATCGTCGGCGATCCAAAATATTTTAAAACACTGACGCGTTTATTCCCCTCCATAATATAGAAGCGCCCCATAAACTCGCAGGCCGTAACCGGCGTGTGGATCCCTTCCTCCAGATGCGACTTGCAGAGTTCAATCCATTTTGAGGCAAACTCGGACTGCACATCCAGGAGGGGCATATAATTCGGCGCAAAAGCGCCGCGCCGCCCGATGTTCCTTGTCCCGGCGATCAGCTCCGCAGGGATCTGCTGAAGTCCCAAATCCACCTCTGATATAATATCCACATGGGAAATCGTCTCGTCCAGCGCCTGAAGATAAGGGTAAACACCTTTCATCAGATTCCGCTGATACGCTTTGCGGCCCAGCCGGCAGGCTTTTGTATAATCTTCAAAGGACATAACACACCTCCATTTTAAAGCATCATGCACGGATCAAAGAACCAAAATCCCTGATCCATAACAGAGTATAGCACAAAAGGGACTAAAATACAGTATTTTTATGAAAAGAACACTTGCAAAATCAGGAATTTCCTGTAAAATAGAAAAGACGAGGGCAGCAGACAAAGGGGGGCGAAAGGCAGCCTCTTTTTTTTAAGGAAAGGAACGGAAATGATTAGTACAAGTAATGTGACGCTACGCGTAGGCAAAAAAGCACTCTTTGAGGATGTCAGCATTAAATTTACAGAGGGCAATTGTTATGGTATGATCGGGGCAAACGGCGCAGGGAAATCGACGTTTCTTAAGATCCTGTCAGGTCAGCTTGAGCCGACCAACGGCGAAGTGGTTATCTCCCAGGGCCAGCGCCTTTCCTTCCTGCAGCAGGACCATTTTAAGTATGACGCTTTTCCGGTTCTGGATACGGTCATCATGGGAAATGCCAGACTTTACGAGATCATGAAGGAAAAAGACGCCATTTATATGAAAGAGGATTTCTCCGAGGAGGACGGCATCAAGGCCGCTGAGCTGGAAGGCGAATTTGCCACCATGAACGGCTGGGAGGCCGAATCCGACGCGGCCAGCCTCTTAAACGGCCTTGGCATCGATACAGAACTTCACGGCAGGCAGATGAGCGAATTAAACGGTTCGCAGAAGGTAAAGGTGCTTCTCGCGCAGGCCCTGTTCGGCAACCCCGACATCCTGCTCCTCGACGAGCCTACCAACCATCTGGATCTGGACGCCATTGCATGGCTCGAAGAATTCCTTATCAATTTTGAAAACACGGTGATTGTGGTATCCCATGACCGTTATTTCTTAAACAAAGTCTGCACCCATATCGCAGACATTGATTACGGCAAAATCCAGCTCTACGCCGGCAACTACGATTTCTGGTATGAATCCAGCCAGCTCATGATCCGGCAGATGAAGGAAGCCAATAAAAAGAAAGAGGAAAAGATTAAGGAGCTGCAGGAATTCATCCAGCGCTTCTCCGCCAACGCCTCAAAGTCCAAGCAGGCGACCTCCAGAAAGAGGGCGCTTGAAAAAATCGAGCTGGATGAGATCAAGCCCTCCAGCCGGAAATACCCCTATATCGATTTCCGGCCTGACCGCGAGATCGGAAACGAGGTTCTCACTGTGGAAAACCTCTCCAAGACCATCGACGGCGTAAAGGTCTTAGACAACATCTCCTTTATCCTTGGACGGCAGGACAAAGTGGCCCTCGTCGGCCCCAACGAGCAGGCCAAGACCGTGCTCTTCAAGATCCTCTCCGGCGAGATGGAGCCGGACGAGGGCAGCTACAAATGGGGGCTCACGACCTCCCAGGCGTATTTCCCCAAGGACAACAGCGCCGAATTCGACAATGACGATATCATCGTGGACTGGCTGACCCAGTATTCCCCGGTCAAGGACGTGACCTATGTACGCGGCTTCCTGGGCCGGATGCTTTTCGCAGGCGAGGACGGGGTGAAAAAAGTGCGCGTCCTGTCCGGAGGCGAGAAGGTCCGCTGCATGTTCTCCAAGATGATGATCTCCGGGGCCAATGTGCTCATGTTTGACGAGCCCACGGATCACCTTGACATGGAATCCATCACCGCGCTCAACAACGGCCTTATCAAGTTCCCGGGCGTGATCCTGTTCTCCTCGCGCGATCACCAGATCGTCGAGACGACCGCCAACCGGATCATGGAGATTGTAAACGGGAAGCTGATCGATAAGATAACGACCTATGATGAGTATCTCGCCAGCGACGAGATGGCGAGAAAGCGCCAGGTATTTACCGTGACGGAGAGCCAGCAGGAGGATAACTGAGGCTGAGAAGGACAGGACATAATAACAAATTCCCCTGATTTTTGTGTATTGTATTTACATCTTACGAATTTCATGCTGCCATTATCCGTAAAGAAAGGAACGCTCACATATGGCAAATTTAAATATCCGTGTCGATGACACGCTAAAGCAGCAGGCAGAGCTGATTTTTTCCGATATCGGCATCAGCCTATCAGCCGCAACGACTATATTTTTAAAACAAGTCGTACGCTGTAATGGCATCCCATTTGAGCTCCGCGCGGATCCCTTCTATTCTGCTGAAAATCAAGAGCGCCTGTTAGCGGCAAAAATACGCATGGAACACGGAGACGGTACGATCCATGAACTGATTGAGGCAGAAGATGATCAAAGTATGGGATGATTTTGCCTGGGAGGATTATTTATATTGGCAGTCACAAGATAAAGAGACACTCAAACGCGTCAATCAGCTATTGCACGATATTGACAGAAACGGGTATTCAGGTATTGGAAAACCTGAAGCATTAAAAGGAAATCTACATGGCTACTGGAGCCGCCGAATCGACGATACGAACCGCCTGATATACCGCATTGTTGACAATAGAATCGAAATCCTGCAATGCCGCAGCCATTATCGCCAAAAATAGCGCCAACAGCCGCCGCAGGGAACGGATCCCATCCCCGTTCCCTGCGGCGGCTTTCACATACACGAGCGCTTTCCTTTTACCCGCGTCTCATTTTCTATAATAAAACTTAATTCGTAATCGTCACTTCCGTCTCTTTATCAAAGACATGGATCTTATCCGCATTCAGTGCAAAATCAACCGTATCATTCGCCCGGATCGGCGTAGCGGAAGACACCTTTGCCGTCATCTGCGTCCCATTCACATCAAAGTACAGGCAGACCTCCGCGCCCAGAAGCTCATACACATTCACGGTTCCGCGGATCACAGCCTTATTCGCAAAGTTCGCCTCCGCGCTGTCATTTACATCCTCAGGACGAATCCCCATGATCACTTCCTTGCCGCTGTAGCCGCCGTCGATAAGCTTTTTCGCGCGCTCCGGATTCAGTTTAATACGTGTCCCGCCAACAGTCAGGAATACGTCATTGCCCTGCGCCTGGCAGATGGCATTTAAGAAGTTCATCTGCGGGGAACCGATAAAGCCGGCCACAAAGAGATTTCCGGGCCTGTTGTACAGGTTCTGCGGCGTATCGATCTGCTGCACAATACCGTCCTTCATAACCACGATCCGGGTTCCCAGGGTCATCGCCTCGGTCTGGTCATGTGTTACATAGATAATCGTCGCGCCCAGGCGCTGATGCAGCTTGGAGATCTCGGTTCTCATCTGCACGCGCAGCTTGGCATCCAGGTTAGAGAGCGGCTCATCCATGAGGAATACCTTGGGATTGCGGACAATGGCGCGGCCCATGGCTACGCGCTGTCTCTGGCCGCCGGACAAAGCCTTGGGCTTGCGGTCCAGGAGCTTCTCCAGATCCAGGATCTTGGCGGCGTCGCGCACCATACGGTCAATCTCATCCTTGGGAACCTTGCGCAGCTTCAGTCCAAAGGCCATGTTGTCATATACAGTCATATGCGGATAAAGGGCGTAATTCTGGAATACCATGGCGATATCCCTGTCCTTGGACTCCACATCATTCATCAGTACGCCGTCAATCTTAAACTCTCCGGAGGAGATGTCCTCCAGTCCGGCCACCATACGCAGCGTAGTTGACTTGCCGCACCCGGACGGGCCTACGAAAATGATAAACTCCTTATCCGCGATCTCTAAGTTAAAATCCGTCACAGCCTTATAGCCGTTGGGATACTGTTTGCATATATTTTTTAAAGATAAGCTTGCCATAATCATATCCTCCTGTTTTTAATTTATTATTCTACGCCTTCCTGTACAGACGAAGATCCTGCAGAAATTCCTCGTTTGGTTCAATATATACCAGGCGGTTTCCGGTCCGGAGCGTGTAAACATCCGCCTTTTCCCAGCCGGAAGAAAAATCCGATACCCGGCATCCGTCCTCCGTAAGCTTTCCCTCCCGGACATACTGGATGTCCTTGCGGTCACAGTGGAAGACGTCCTTTCTCTTCTCCTTGCGGATGATTTTGGAAATCGTAAAATCACCGTTTACATACACATATTCATATTCCAGCTTCCAGCTCCGGAACAGGAAAAACTCCACAATCCCCAGCACGATTGCCGGCAGCAGCAGGAATGCGTAAAACAGCACGGCGTCAGCCAGAAGCACGATCAGCAGTGAAACCAGCACGGCCTTTAAAAGCCGTTTTTTTGCGGGCATCACATAGGGGATAATCCATTCCAGTACGACATCATTCATGATTGACCTCCCGTCTCCCCTACATAAAACTGAACCGCCTCATACTCAAGCAGGCTTCCCGGAACCGGAATCCCGGCGCTCATCAAAAGCCGCCCGGAAAAGAGGCCCGGCATGCCGCTCACCGTATAGCGCGCCTCTGGCTTAAGCCCTTTAAGCTTCAGATAGCGCTGCGCGTCATTCGCTTCCTTATCCGTCAGCACCAGGCTTACCAGGGACCGGCTGCGATCCTTTGACACATGCTGCCACGCCGTATATTCATGGAACGCAAACGGGTTGGTCAGTCTGTAATAATCGCCTTTTGCTATCAAAGGATAAAAGTTCTTATAATCCTCAATCTGCTTCCTGCAGATTTCCTTCTCCTCCGTCGTCAGTTTTGTGGAATCAAGCTCATAGCCCAGGATACCGTCCATTGCCGTGACGCCCCTTGTCGTGATGGGAACCGTCCGGCCCGTCTGATGGTTCGGGCACACGGAAACATGCGATTCCATGGACGAAATCGGGTAGGCAAAGGATGTTCCGTACTGAATCTTCAGCCTGCAGATGGCGTCCGTATTATCGCTGCACCAGATCTGCGGCTGATAGTAAAGCATTCCCGGGTCAAACCGCCCGCCGCCGCCGCTGCAGCCGCAGAACAGGATGTCCGGATGCGTCAGGATAATCCGATCCATCAGGTAATACAGCCCCAGAATATAGCGGTGGTAAATCTCCCCCTGCTTTTCCTTCTCCTCAATCGAGGACCAGGATTCCGTGATGAAACGGTTCATATCCCATTTCACATACTCAATCTTCGTTTCATCCAGAATCGTATTAATGGAAGAAATAATATAATCACATACGTCTTTTCTTGATAAATCCAGGACGAGCTGATAACGTCCCCTGGCGAGCGGACGCTTCGGCGTCTGCAGGCACCAGTCCGGGTGCTGCCTGTACAAATCGCTGTCCTCAGACACCATCTCCGGTTCTATCCACAGGCCGAACTGAAGGCCCATCCTGTGGATCTCCTCCGAAAGGCCCTTAAGCCCTCTCTTTAACTTTGCCCGGTTCACGGTCCAGTCGCCCAGGCTGGAGCAGTCGTCGTCGCGCTTGCCAAACCAGCCGTCGTCCAGGACAAAGAGCTCCACGCCCATATCCACAGCCTCCCTGGCGATATGGAGAAGCTTATCGTCGTCAAAATCAAAGTACGCCGCTTCCCAACTGTTTA
Source organism: Otoolea muris (assembly GCF_943193115.1). Classification (NCBI taxonomy): domain Bacteria; kingdom Bacillati; phylum Bacillota; class Clostridia; order Lachnospirales; family Lachnospiraceae; genus Otoolea; species Otoolea muris. Next base: position 25,216 of record NZ_CALPCY010000028.1, on the reverse strand, counting down.
TCACAATCGGCCGGACCGCATCCGCAAAGGAGCTTCGGCAGAGATTTTCCCGGTATGCGTTGTGGTAAAGCTGAGAGAGCTTTGTAAGGCCCTGGCCGGAATAGGCAAGCGCTGCCTCCGGCGCCTCAAAATACTCGCCTGACTTCAATTGATACGAAAAATGCTTGGAATGAATACCCATATTGATCCGGGTCTGATCATACTGATCCTTTTCCACCTTGCAGACAAAATTGCCGCTGTAAATAAACGAAAAACCATAGCACCTTCCGAAATCCTCATTCGCACCGTGGTCGCACAGGATCGCGAACGGATTATGCTGATGGCTGGACGCGCCGCGAAAGCTTCCTATGGTCTGCATCCCATAGGAGATGGGGATTCTTGTCACTTCGCGTTCCATGGTGTGGCGCCCGTCCAGATGGATGAAATCGTAATCCGAATCCATAAAATCCATGGTCATGGACATCACGCGGTTTAAGTACACCGTTTCCGGATTTTCATTGACAACTCTGGTGCTTCTCGTGATAATATCCTTTTCCTCAAACACACTGTACCTGAGAATCACTGTGAGCAGAGTCGCTTCGTCCTGAAGGCGGATCTCCAGCGAATCCACTGTATCCCCCTCTGTCCCAAACAGAGACGGCATCCCCTCCAGTTTATATTTGCCGGAATAAATCCGGTGTCCCTTAACCTTACCAACAAAGCCATAGCTGCCGTCCGCATTTTTAACCTCAATGCTCCCGGAGCGATAGTCGCAGTTTCCGTCTGTGGAAAATTCCTGCGGAAGGAAGTCAAGAGAAAAGGTTCTGTCATTTCCCGCTTCATTCGGACAGGGAGAAAATCCCCTGTCCTGGAGCTTCAGCAGATAGCTCAGATCCTCATCCTCAATCCTGTCACCGTAATATAAGTGCAGCAAATAGCCGTATTCGCTCACCTTCATCTGATATGTGCTGTTCTTTGTCTGTAAGGTAAAGGTTTTTTTGCTCTCATCATATCTGATCGACATCTCTCAAATTCCTCCGCAGTTCTCTGTCTTTTGTTAAGGTTTATTTGCCTCCCGTCGTTGCAACGCCTTCAATAAACTGTCTCTGGAAGATCATGTACAGCACAACCATGGGAATCATGGCCATCAGGGAACCGGCCATCATTACCGGGAAGTTGGTGCTGAACTGTCCGCGCAGGGTCGCAAGTCCGGAGGACAGGGTCATCATCTTTAAATCTGTATTGACAATCAGCGGCCACATCAAATCGCCGTAAGCGAATACCGCCGTAAAAATCGCCAGGGCCGCCATAGAGGACGTGGTTAAGGGCACCATAACCTTTGTAAAGGTCTGCCACTGGTTACATCCGTCCAGATGCGCCGCCTCAGATATCTCATCCGGGATTCCCAGATAAGCCTGGCGCAGGAAAAACGTTCCGAACGCACTGACAATACCGGGGAAGACCAGGGCAAACACCGTATTCGTAAGTCCCAGCTTGGCAAGCATCTGATACTGCGGCGTGATAAAAATCTGGGACGGCAGCATCATCTGAATCAGCACAATGCTGAACAATACGTTTTTGCCCTTAAAATTCAGCTTGGCAAACGCATAGCCCGCCATGGAGCTGAAACCAACCGCACACACCACGCGCCAGAATATCAGAAGGATGGTATTTTTATAAAGCGCGCCAAAGGGAAGGCTGGCCATCGCTTCTTTAAAGTTGCTTACGTTCCACTGATGCGGCAGAATATCCGGAGGAATCTGCATACTCTCGGAAACGGTCTTAAAGCTTGTCAAAAACATCCAGACAAAGGGGAAAATCATAATGATGGAACCGATGATAAAAAATGCATATGTCCCGATTGTCCTGGTCCGTCTTGCCTGTTCTAATGATTTCATGGTTTTCCTCCTTTCTTTTATACCTCGTAATTGACCCATTTCTTCTGGCCCCAGAACTGAATCACCGTCACAAGTCCGATCAGGGCTACGGTCCAGATAACGACAGCGGATCCAAAACCGCGGTTGCCGGTTACAAACGATTCACGGTAGAATAAGTACATCAGCGACTGGGCGCTTGTTAAGGCCGGGTTCGATTCCTCAACCATCATGTAAATCAGGTCGTATACCTTTATGGAAGACATCAGGCGCATGATTAATACCACGAACAGCGTCGGGGAAACCATGGGCAGGGTAATCATGCGGAACTGCTGCCACTTCGTCGCGCCGTCTAAGCTGGCCGCCTCGTAGTAGGACTTGGAGATATTCTGAAGCCCTGCCAGAAGAAGAACCGCGTCGTAACCAATCGCGCTCCAGATAGCGATGATTGCACATGTAATCATAATTACATTCGGATCCGTTACCCAGTTAATCTTGTGCGCCAGCAGCGTATTAATGATACCATATTCTGTGTTAAACATCCACTTCCAAACCATGGCCACCGCCGCCGGGGCCACAACCATGGGCAGGAAGAATATCGCGCGGAACGCGGTTCTTCCCTTAATCTTGGCGTTCAGCATAACCGCCACGGCCAGCGCCAGGAAAATTCCCACCGGCACGGTCAGAATACAGAAATAAATCGTATTCCAGTTCGCCCTCCAGAACTCCGGGCTCTGGAACATCTTGATATAGTTCTGAACGCCCCGCAGCTCGTAAAGCCCAAAGGGTTTTGTCTTTGAAAAGCTCAGAATCAGTGTATTTAAAAACGGATACAGGTTTAACACGATCAGACCAATGATGGTCGGCGCAACCATAATGTATCCCCACATGCTCTCGTCGCGGGCATGCTTACTTGCCATACTTGTGCCTGTATTTGCCATACCGCATACCTTCCTTTCTAATCATCGTCGCCAGCCGTGTTGATAGCCTCCTGTATCACGGAAAGGCCCTCGTCAACGGTGTACGTGCCGGCATAAATCTTAAGCAGCGCGTCCGTAACCTGCGTCTTCCATACAGGGCGGTGCGCATTGTTGACGCTCTGCACCGCATAGTCGAACATATCGACAAACTTTCCGACATCCAGCACATAGTCAAACTGATCAAATACCTTTACCCAGGTCTCCTCAAGCCCTTCATACGCCGGGATCGCTGCGCCGGATTCGCCCTGAATCCTCTGTCCCTCTTCAGAACCCATGAATTTGAGGACATCCTTAACAATCTCCAGATTCTTGCCCGCAGCGCTTGTGGCATAGCACAGGCCGTTGGAAATCGTGGCCCGGCCGTCTCCGCTTGCCGGATCCGGGCATTTCGGGAGAACCGCGACATCCCACTTTCCGGCCATCTCCGGATAGTTCTTCATCTCATTGAGCACATTCCAGTTACCCTCGAAAAACATTGCGCCCTGCTCTGAGAAAAACGCGGTTCCGGGAGACGTCTCCGCAAAGTAATTCTGATCCGGGCACCAGTCATAGCTCTGAAGCCCTATGTAAAACTTCATTGCATCAATGGTCGGCTGCTGGTCAAAACCGCCCCGTTCCTTATCCTCTGTCAGAATGCACCCCCCCTTCTGGTACACAAAGTTCCAGTAGCCGAGCTGATCGTCGCCGTAAGCCATATATCCGTACTTTCCGGTGGCGTCATAAATCTTCTGAGAGGCCTCTGTCAAGTCATCCCACGTCCACTCCTCGTTGGGATAATCAACACCCGCAGCGTCAAACATCTCTTTATTATAAACCAGCCCGACTGTATCCTTATCCTTGGGAACGCCGTAATATCTGCCGTCGCTTCCCTGAATATTGCCCAGCGAAGTCTCGGAAAAATGATCCGTATAATACGTCTTGCTCTCATCATCATACAGATCCGTCAAATCCGCCAGTTTTCCATAGTCCGCATACTTTAAAATCTCATTCGTATGCATCCAGAAAATATCCGGCATCTGATTGCTGATAGCCGAAGCCTCAAGCTTCGTCCAATACTCGCTCCAGCTTGTAACCTGCACTTCAATCACAACATCCGGATTTTTCGCTGTATACGCGTCGCATACCTGCTGCATTCCGTCGCGCTGAGCCACATCCCAAATCTGGAATGTCAGGTGGGTTTTCCCATCCATCGATGTCCCGCTGCTGCACGCTGTCAAACCAAGCGCCATGCCTGCTGACAGCGAAATTACAGCTGCTTTTTTTAAAGCTTTCACAAAACGCCCTCCTTAATTTTATGGATTTTTTCTATGTGACATTTTTATCAATGTCTTAAGGTACAAAACATCAAATATCACAAAAAAGGTGGTAAAAAGCTGTTCCACATTGGCCAATTGTGGTTAAATTTAGGGATATTTTATGTAATACCCCTTGATTTATTTAGGATTATATCAATATTGACGAATCAGGTATATATATCTAATGTGCCTCCATATATCAAAATGCCTCATATGTACAAAAAACGTAAGGTGTGGTACAATAATGGTATATGCGCCGTTCCTTAACGTTTCATAAGCGGCTCATACGCTTTCCTGATATGTTCCACAAACCTCATAACAGGCGGTATCCCCCGCTGCCCTGACAGAGAAAGGAGCTTTCCCATGTCAGATCTGATTTTTAATATCTTTCCAAATGAACGTTACATTGATATGACCCTCTACCAATACGGATGGGAACGCTGCGCGCCCCTTCACTCCTATGGCCCCGCAGCCCGCAACCACTATCTCTTCCACTTTATCCTTTCCGGAAAGGGCACGCTTCTTTCCACTGACAGCCAGGGCGTGACCCACGCCTACCAGCTCAGGCGGAACCAGGGCTTTTTAATCTGTCCCGGCCAGATCAACACCTATCATGCCGACGAGACGGACCCCTGGGAGTATGCATGGATTGAATTTGACGGAATCCGCGCCAAAGAATTCATTGAGACAGCAGGCTTAGGCTTTGACGAACCCATTTACCGCTACAACCGCAAGGAACTGGCCGCCCGCTTAAGAGATGAGATCATGTCCCTTGTACAGAACCAGAAAAACACCTCTCTCTACCAAATCGGCCATCTCTACCTGTTTGTGGATCTGCTGATCCAGTCCTCGGCCAACCACAAAGAAATCACCGTGGGAAAGCTCAAGGATTTCTACATCCGCGAGGCCGTCAGCTTCATAGAGCAGAATTACAGCCATACCATCACGGTGGAAGACATTGCCGCTTTCTGCAATCTCAACCGCAGCTATCTGGGAAAGATTTTCCGGGATTCCTTAAACCAGACGCCGCAGCAGTTTCTGATCTACTACCGCATGAACCGCGCCGCCGAGCTGTTAAAGTTTTCCGAAATGCCCATCAACGAGATTTCCCGAATGGTCGGCTACCCGAACCAGCTTCACTTCTCCAGGGCCTTTCGGAACGTATTTGGTATCTCGCCGAGCAGTTGGAGGAAGGAAAACAAATTTTCAAAGGTATTGAACCGGGAACAGAAGAATTCGGATAAAAAAGAGTGAGCAGATGATTTATGATCGGATCGAACAACCCCCGTTTCTCTGCAAGGGGAAACGGGGGTATCTTTCAATTTATGCAGTTATATACTTCTTCAAAACAGCCCGCACCGCGCCAGGCCCTGCGATTTCTTCCACAAACATGTCTTCAACCAGGCTGCCGATACCTGCCTCGTACAGGTCAACGCCAAAGATATTGGCATTGGAAAGGATCTCCTTTAACTGCCCCTGATACGTCTCCGGTTTTCCAACCACAACGCCTTCCAGCTTCTTTACCAGCTCCGGAGCCATGGGATCCGGGGAGAGCTCAAACTTCTTTCCCTCGTCATCCACGCCCAAAAGATACCGGCACCAGCCCGCGATAGCCAGCGGAATGGCTTTCAGCTTTTTGGCGTCGCCGTATTTCTCCATATACGCCTTGATCGTCTCGCCGTAACGGATGCCCACCTTCTGGGAGGTGTCTGTGGCGATACGCTGGGGCGCATCAGGCATAAAGGGATTGGGGATCCTTACCTTAATAACCTCATCTACGAAATCCTGCGGGGAGAGGATACCCGGATCCGTCACCACCGGCATGCCTTCCACCGGGCCGATCTCATGCACCAGCCGGCTCAGCTCCGGATCCTTCATCTCATCTGCAATCAGCGTGTAGCCCAGCACACAGCCATATACGGCCAGAGCTGTATGGAGCGGATTCAGGCAGGTTGTAACCTTCATTCTCTCCACTTTATTAACCGTATCGCGGTCTGTCATATAGACGCCCGCTTTTTCCAGGGGCGGACGCCCGTTGGGGAACTTATCCTCAATTACCAGATACTGCGGTCCCTCGGCATTGACAAAGGGGGCGATATACGTCTTTTTGGAGGTGATCACCGGATCCATATCCTCTATGCCCAGATTCTTTAACTCCGCACACACGGAATCCGCCGGCCGCGGGGTGATCTTGTCGATCATGGACCAGGGGAAGGACACAATGCTCTCGTCTGACAGGTACTCCACAAATCCCGCGTCCACGTATCCTTTTTTCTCCCACTCCTTAGCCATGGCAATAATGGAGCTCTGAAGCTTTTCCCCGTTGTGGGAGCAGTTGTCCATGGACACGACTGCCAGAGGCAGCTTTCCGGCCTTATAGCGTTCCAGAAGAAGGGCGCAGACCACGGCCATAGCTGATCCGGCCTTTTCCGGGCCATTTTCGATATCAGCCTGGATAAAGGGGAAGAAGCTGCCGTCAGGCCCTGTCAGGGCATATCCCTTTTCCGTAATGGTAAAGGAAATCATCTGAAGCCCGGGATTTACAAAAATCTCTTTCAAGCGGTTCCACTGAGCCGGATCCCCGGAAACCGCCCTGATCGCCTCCGTAAGAGAACCGATCACCTGCTTTTCCGTAGACGCGTCAGCCTTCAGCGTAACCGCGAGAACCAGGTTGTCATACGGATCATATATTTTATCAATCACGTCAAAGTCAAAGGTTTCCGCACAGGTGATGCCCTTATCCATATCTCCCTGGCCGAGCAGCTTATCTGCCAGGCCGCCGATAAAGATACGGAAAATATTTCCGGCCCCAAAGTGTACCCACACGGGCGCTTTTCTGGTGTCGGCAGCGATCTTCTCCACGTCATAGGACGGAAGGGATATGCCGGCCGCCTTCCACGCGGCGGCGTCTTTTATTCCATTTAAGCTGAGTTTCATGTCTGCCTCCATTTTTACATATCATTACGGTTTATCTGGACAGCCGGTCAATCGCTTCCCAAAGGCCGTTTAAGTACGTTGCGCCCAGAGCGCGGTCGTAAAGGCCATATCCCGGACGGCCCACCTCATCCCAGATCATTCTTCCGTGATCCGGGCGGACATATGCATCCGGACACGTATCGTAGATCGCCTTCATGATAGCGAACATATCCAGATCCCCGTCCTTGGACAGGTGGCTGGCCTCGCGGAAGTGGTGATATCCGTCAAGGAACTTCACGTTGCGCACATGCAGGGCGGCAATACGGTTCTTTTCGCCAAAGTGGCGGATAATCTCCGGAACATTGTTGTTCTCATTCGATCCAAGAGAACCCGTGCACAGGCAAAGCGCGTTTGCAGGCGAATCGTGAAGCCCGCAGATTAAGTCAAACTGCTCCTTGCTGTGAGCGATACGGGGAAGACCAAAGATCGGCCATGCCGGATCATCCGGGTGACATGCCATGCGGATACCCACTTCCTCACATACCGGGATCACGGCGTCCAGGAAATATTTATAATTCTCGCGCAGCTTGTCCGGCGTCATGCCCTCATACTGCTTCAGGGTGTTCTCAAGCTCCGCCAGTCTCTCCGGCTCCCAGCCCGGAAGGGTGAAGCCATTGCTGTCCGCCGCGGTTTTCCTTACAATCTCTACCGGGCCCATGGTTCCTAAATCCTTCTCATCAAAATAGAGGCTGTTGGAGCCGTCCTCCGGAATCGGATGGGCCAGATCTGTGCGCAGCCAGTCAAAGACAGGCATGAAATTGTACACGATAACCTTTACCCCGTATTTTGCAAGATTGCGGATGGTGATATTATAATTCTCGATGTACTTGTCGCGGCTGGGCAGGCCCATCTTAATATCCTCATGGACATTTACGCTCTCGATCACCTCGCACTCCAGGCCCGCTTCATGCACTTTGTCAATGTAAGCTTTGATCTCCTCTTCTGTCCACACTTCGCCTGCCGCCTTGTAATCCAGGAACCCCATCAGGCCGGTCATGCCCGGAATCTGCCTGATCTGGCTCAGCTTTACGGAATCACTGTTCTCCCCAAACCAGCGGAATGTCATTTTCATTGCGTCTTCCTCCTTATTCTTTATAATCAGTCTTTACCGCCAAAGGCGATTTCATTCATCAATATCCGTCTCATCAGCCCGCGCCCAGAATCATCTCGGCGATTCCGGCTGTCAGGAACGGAACAAACGTTACCAGAATCAGCACGGCAAAATTGGAAATCAGGTACGGAACCAGCTCCTTGATAACGCCGGTCAGCTTCGTCTCCCCGATATTGGTAGCGGCAAACAGGCACACGCCTACCGGAGGAGTACAAAGGCCAAGCACCAGATTCAGCACGCACATAACGCCGAACTGGATAGGATGTACGCCCACCTGTGTAACCAGTCCCAGAAGAACCGGGAACAGGATCAGGATAGCCGCGATAGTCTCCATAAACATCCCCACAAAGATCAGCAGGAGATTGATCAGAATCAGGATGATGTACTTGTTCTGGGTCAGGGCGAGCATACCGTCCGCCACCATCTGCGGGATCTGCTCCTTGGTCAGGATATACGCAAATACGTTCGCCATACCTACCAGAACCATAATAGCCGCGCTGGAGGTAACCGTGGACTTCATGCAGTCAAGCAGGCGCTTAAATGTCAGCTCCTTGTAGATAAAGAATCCTACCAAAATACCATAAACCACAGCCAGGATAGACGCCTCCGTCGGAGTCACGATACCGCCGATGATACTCGAAAGGATGATCAGCGTCATCAGGATGGCAAAAAAAGATTCCTTTGCAGAGGAAAGGATTTCCCTCAATGTGGCGCGCCTCTCTGCCTTTGGATAATGGCGCTTCTTGGATATGTACCAGGAAACAAAGATCATGCCGCCGCCCATCAGGATACCGGGAATCATACCGGCCACGAACATCTTTGACACCGAAAGCCCTGTCATGGTGGCTGCCATGATCATGGGAACCGACGGCGGGATGATGGGGCCGATACACGATGAGGCAGCCGTCACGGCGCAGGAGAAATCTGCGTCATAGCCTTCCTTCTTCATAGCCGGGATAAGCACTCCTCCCACGCTTACCGTATCGGCAAGGGCCGTTCCGGAAATACCGGCAAACAGCATCGATGCAGCTACATTGGCAATCGAAAGGCCGCCTGTGATGTGGCCCACAATCTTATTACAAAAACCGATCAGACGCTCTGTAATACCGCCCTGGTTCATCAGCGCGCCGGCAAACACGAAGCCCGGGATACACAGCAGGGTAAATGAATTCAGTCCTGCAAAAAAACGCTGTGCGAACATGTACAGGGACATATTGTTTCCGATAAAATAGAGCAGAGAAGAAATACCCAGGCTAAAGGCAACCGGAACGCCCAAGGCCAGACATACGATGAAACTAATAAATAATAATGCTACCATATCCTACCCCTCTTTTTTCTCTGTCAACATCATGTAGATTCTCATGATAAAGCTGATCACATAACAGCCAAACAAGACAACCTCAGCAGCATAGATATATCGCATGGGAATGGTCAGAGCCGTGGAAACCATGGCGGGAGGCGTCACTGCCAGGAGCCCCTTGGGACCCATCACGCATTTGATGAATATAAAACCGGCAAATACGCACAGCACAGCCGCAATCGCCAGATTCAGCATCTTCTGCAGCGACTTTGGCAGCTTTTCCACCAGCATCTCCACATTTACATATTCGTTATTCAGCACCGCCGCATTCCCGGCAAATGAAACCATGTAGATGAAGAGAAAACGGGCCGCTTCCTCTGTCCAGTTGGGGGCCGTGGGAAGAAAGGTCCTGGATACAACCTGGATCAGAACGCTGGCAATGAAGCCAACCAGGCCAACGATACCTATGCCGGTCATGATCTCTTTATATATTTTGATGATCTTGTCCATATTTCCTCCTAAATCTCTGAGGACGCCCCGATGTGCCGTCCTCCTAACGGGTTTTACAGGTTTTGATAAAATCCATGCCGGCTCCCAAAACTCAGGAAACCGGCATCGACATCAGTTCACAGAACCTGTATATACGGATACAACGTATCTTATGCCTGCGGATCTGCAGCCACGATCTTCTCGTAGATCGCTTTCTGCTTATCTGTCAGCACATTCAGAACCCCTGCAACCGCTTTCTCTTTGAAGGGAGCCTGATCCACTTCGATAAAGGTCATGCCCTTCTCCTGCAGAGTGGATTTCAAAGTAGCCTCCTCCTCGAGGAACAGCTCGTGCTCGTAGTTGATGGCTTCCGTTGCACATTCCTGAATCATAGCCTGCGCCTCCGGTGAGAAGGAGCTGAATCTTCCCTCAGAAATAGCCATGTACACCCATGCGCGCAGATGCTCTGTCTCAATCACGTAATCCTGCACCTCAAACAGAGAAGCGTCATATATGTTCGCCAGCGGGTTCTCCTGGCCGTGGATAACGCCCTGCTGTAAGGAAGTAAAGATCTCAGAGAAAGCCATGGGAGTCGGCTTTGCGCCCATTGCCTCAAACGCAGCCATGGTCATACTGGATTCCGGCGTACGGATGATAAAGCCCTGCAGGTCATCCGGCGTGTGAATCTCTTTATTAGCGGTTACGTTACGCGGGCCGCGGCGAATTGCGCCTAAGTTCCTGAGCCCCGCGCCAAGCATAAGCTCATCCAGCTCCTTGCCGACATCGCCGTTTAAAACAGCCTCCATGTGCTCGTCGCTGGTAATCGCATACGGCATGCCGATGATGCCAAGCTCCTCCACATAGGTCTGCATGGACTCGCCGGTAAGTACAATATCGCAGTCGCCCATTCCGGCAATAGCGGACTGTACCGTCTCAATCTCAGAACCAAGCTGATTGTTCGGATAAATCGTAACGGTGATATTGCCGCCGGATTTCTCCTCGATCAGCTCTTTAAACTTTACTGCCATCTTGTGCCAGGTGTGGGTCTCCGCATTGATGTGGCTGAATACCAGGTCAATCTTTTCAACGCCTGCGCCGTCTCCGCTTCCGCCGCCCTGCGCGCTGTCCCCATTATCTGCCGCCTGTGTCTCCGGGGCAGAAGAACCGCCGCCGCCACAGCCCGCCAGCAGCCCTGCCGCCAGAACGGTCGCCGCACCAATTGCTGCAAGCCTTTTCAGTTTTCTCATCTTGTAATCCTCCTTAGATTATTTTTTTGACGCTGCTTAGTACGATACTTGTATGGTACCATACAGGCAGAGATTTATAAATACTGAATAATTCACAAATATTCAAAATTGTTTTTGTGCACTTTCACAGTTTTATTTTTTTTAACCTCAGATTATTGACATTTATAAAAAAAAATGCAAGATTGTCTTGTATGGAAGATGTTTTCCGTTTTGCTAATTCTATATAGAAAAGGAGTGTTATTTGCTATGAAAGCTGTACAAATTGCAGAACCCAACCAATTAAAAATCATTGATGTGGACAAACCGGCTATTGATGATGTAAACAATGTGCTGGTCCGGATGACCGCCGCCGGCATCTGTGGTTCCGATGTGGGTATCTACCATGGTACCAACGCCGCCGCCACCTATCCCCGGATTATCGGCCATGAAATGGTAGGCAGGGTAGAAGAAACCGGAACGAACGTGACTCATTTAAAGGTTGGCGACCGTGTGATCATCAACCAGGTAACAAGCTGCGGCGACTGCTATCCCTGCCGGATCGGAAGGGGCAATGTATGTGATAATCTGAAAGTACGCGGCGTACACATTGACGGAGGATACCGCGAATATATCGCCGTTCCTGAGAATGACTGCTACCTGCTTCCGGACTCGCTGAGCGATGAGGATGCGGTGATGATCGAGCCGACCACCATCTCCATTCAGGCGTGCTCCCGCGCGCAGCTTGCAGAGGACGACATGCTGCTCATTCTGGGAGCCGGCGCACTGGGAAGCACGGTCTTAAAGATCGCAAGGCAAATCTGCAGCCACATTATCGTTGCGGACATTGCAGACAACAAGCTGGAAGCGGCAAAGGCAAACGGCGCCGCCTACACAATCAATGTCCTCAAAGAAGATCTGGAACAAAAAGTGAAGGAATACACCGGCGGCCACGGCTCTACCGTATCCATCGACGCCTCCGGGGCCAAAGATTCCCTTCTCTCATTATTAAAAGCAACAGGAAATGCCGGCAGAGTGATGGTCATGGGTTTCTCCACTGACCCCATTGAGATCAACCAGTTCCTGATCACCTCCAAAGAGCTGGATGTCCGCGGCTCCAGGCTCCAGAATAAGATGTTCGGCAGAGCTATTGAGCTGATTGAGGCCGGAAAACTTGATCTGAGCGGTTCCGTGTCCCACACATTCCCGCTCACCAAAGCGCAGGAGGCATTTGACTTCGTTGACAGCCGCGATCCGTCCATCCGCAAGATCGTCCTGACCTTTGAGAACCTTTGAGAACTCAGACGGCATAATGTTCAAATAGAAAGTACACAGGAGGAATGAAAATGAAAGCCGTATATTTATCAAAACCCTGGGAAATTTCCATCATGGAGCGTGAAAAACCGGTTCCGCAGCCCGGCGAAGCGCTGATCCGCATCATGAGCGCCGGTATCTGCGGCAGCGACATCGGCGCATTCCGCGGAACCAACGGCCTGGTGACCTACCCCCGTACCATCGGCCACGAGCTGGCCGGAATTATCGAGGAAATCCCGGCAGACAACAAGAAAGGGTTAAAGGTTGGAGACAAGGTTATCCTGGATCCCTATATTTACTGCGGAGACTGTTACCCCTGCAGCATCGGCCGCACCAACTGCTGCACCAGCCTGCAGGTACTGGGCGTACACCGCGAGGGCGGTATGGCGGAATACTTCTGTCATCCCGCGGACATGCTGATCAAAATGCCGGATGACATGAGCTGGACGGACGCCGCTATGGCAGAGCCCCTCACGATCTCCCTGCACGGCATTCACCGCGGCGGCTTGAAAGCCGGCGAATACTGCGCCATTATCGGCGCCGGCCCCATCGGCCTGGTTGCAGGCATGGTAGCGGAAGCCTATGGCGCCCACGCCATCCTTCTTGACCTGGTGCAGGAGCGGCTTGACTTTGCCAAAAAGCTGGGGATTGAATATGTGATCAACTCCAAAGAGGAAAATCCCGAAGAGCGCATCCGGGAAATCACCGGCGGCGTCATGGCCCAGCAGGTAATGGAATGCAGCGGCGCCAACGCGGCGGTCCGCTCCACCCTGGATTATGTCAGCCACGCCGGGCGCATCACCCTGACCGGATGGCCCAAGACCGAAACCTCCCTTCCCACGGACATCATCACCCGCAAGGAAATCGATATCCGCGGAGCCCGCACGAGCGCAAATGAGTTTGAGGAAGCGATCGACATGATCTGCTCAAAGAAAGTGGACATGGCCAAGATCCTCACCAAAACCATCACCATCGGCGAAGCGCCTGAAACCATCCGCGATATCGAGAAAAATCCCAGCCTCTATATGAAGGTTGTCGTAACCATGTAACCGTTCATAAAACCATCCTTTATCTGCCCCCGCAAGGCGCGCCCGCGCCGGACGGGGCGAAAAGGCGGCGTCTTTTTGCGAAGACGCCGCCTTTAAAAGTTTCACTGTCATTTTCAAATATCCTCTATAAATATCAGGAACATGTTCCCTGATCAGCCCGCTATAAAAAATAATCCGGATAAAGCGCGCATAAATCCTTCTTTTCCACCTGATGCCTTGTCAGATGGCGGGTCATCACCATCTCCGCCAGCTCACAATCTCTTTTTTTCAGCGCATATAAAATATTCTCATGGTCATTGACCGTAATGCCGGCCTTTACCTTTAATGTCCTTAACGACAAATTGCGAAGCCGGTCAAAATGCACCATCTGGCTCTGAAGAACCGCGTACACCCGGCCCTTGTTGACCGAATCAAAAAGCAGCCTGTGAAATGCGTTATCCAAATCCATTAAAGCGACATCCTCCAGAGGCTGGGCGACCTTTTTCTGCCGTTCCAGATTTTCTTCCAGCTTACTCAAAGCCCCGGCCGAAATCCCCTCCCTGCACGCCAGATCCATCACGGAATTTTCCAGGGACATCCGCATAAACCGCGCTTCTTCGATAAAATCATAGTCGATCCTGGTCACAAAACTCCCCTTCTTGGGAATAATCTCCACCATGCCGATACGCCCCATCTCGATCAGCGCCTCGCGCACCGGCGTCCGCGACAGCTTCAACTGAACAGACAGCTCATTCTCACTGAGCCCGACGCCCGGCGGAAGCTCCAGATTGACGATATTATCCAATATCATACGATTTGCATAGATCCGCGCGTTTTCACCTGCTCTTTTTTCTGTTATCTTCATGTTTTCCTCCCACAGGGCATTGGTAAAAAATACATGCCATATAAGTTTATCATAAAACATGGAAAACATTCAACCGGTTTTTCGCAAGAATTCGCCGGCCTCCGAAAACACGCGCAGCATCTATAATGAATGTAGGGACAAAAAGCCGTACTATGCCGCAGAACAGACGCTCTGAACTGTTATTGAAATATAATGAACCATCTGCCAAATATACTAATATGATTGTTTTTAATCCCGAAAAATGATATACTATGCACATCTAACATGTACTGCACGTTCATTTTTACCACATGACGCAGATTGGATTTTCACCCCGCAGGGCGGCTGGACAATGCGGGCGCTGGCATCATTGGATGAAGCGGACGCTGCGGTACACGGATGCGCCAGCGCGGGCTTGAGCTGCATTCAGGCCGGCTGTGCAGCTAACACTTACACCTTTAAGGACAAAGAAAGGAGCACTGACATGAAAAAAGGCATATTCCGCCGGGTAATCTCCCTGATTATCGCGACCTGTATGGTATTTAGCCTGGGGATTACTACCTATGCTTCCGACGACGCCTTGACCCGTGCTGAACTGGTCAAGCTTCTGGTTGACACTACCGGACAGACGGAGCAGGCGGCAGCGGCAGCGCAAAGAGCCAGTGTATTCCAGGATGTTGCCGAAGGCAGCGCCTATGAGGGATACATCAATTTTGCTTATGCAAACGGACTAATCGATAACACGGATAACAACTGTTTTAATCCGGATGCCCCGGCGACCCAGTTGGACGCGGCTATTATGCTGCTGCGGCTTGTACAGGTTCCCAGGGAACTTCTTGACAATGCCGACGATTACTCCGCCATGGCTGTGGATTCCGGCATGACGGCCGGCATCAATTACAATGCAGCGGCCACAGTGAGCGCCTCCCAGTTCCAGCAGATGGTAAACGGCGCCTCCGGCCTGATCGGCAAGCCCTATATCGGCATCACCTGGAAGAGCAATACTCAGAATTATGAATCCTTCAAGGCTGTGATCCGGGCTGCCGGCGGTATCCCTGTGGAGCTTGATCAGGTAGTCAGCAACGTGGTAGGTTACGATGCGGAAGGCAAAGTAAGCGCAGAATTCCTCAACGCTTCCGGTATGCTCAAGCAGCAGTATGCTGACCAGATCAAAGCCAAGGATCTGTCCAGGAGCAATGCAGCCAGCGTAATGCAGGCGATTGACGGTATCTTCTTTACCGGCGGCGAGGATATCAGCCCCTCTCTCTACGCCGTGCCCCAGACTGAGGCCAACAACGGCGAGGATATCAATGCCACGCGGGATATTTCCGACTACACTCTGATGGCCTACTGTTTTGCCAACGATGTTCCGACCTTTGCCGCATGCCGCGGAATGCAGATGATGAGTATCGTCTCCGGCAGCGGCTTCATACAGGATATTCCCAACTACTATGCAGCAAACGGCAGGAGTGTCGGGGACGTACACCGGATGCCTCCTGAGGCCCCCAACCGTACATATGCCCGCCACTCTGTGGATATCCTGACCGGCCAGTCCCGCTGGCTCTATGATGTTGTAGGCGGCGCGACCCTTGATAATGTATCCTCCTGGCACCATCAGGGCCTGTCTCCCCAGGATCTGGCGGGAACAGACCTTACCCTGGTAGCTAAGAGCACCGTAGACGGCCTGGACATCGTCGAGGGCGTGGAAAAGCAGGGACAGACCTACTGCATGGGCGTTCAGTTCCATCCGGAGAATGACTGCGCTCTGGCTGTCTATGAGAACAATCCATCCGCCGCTCTGTGCGATGTGGATATTTGCCTGACCTTCTTTGAAAATTTAGTAGCCTATGCCCAGGACAGGCCGGTTATCGGTATCTCATGGGGCGGCGATCCGGATGACTATGTAGATATCCAGGATATTATCCGCAATGTAGGCGGCGTTGTAACCCATCTTCCCCAGATTACCGGCTATGACAATGCAGTGGACGCTCTGAGGCGTGTGGACGGTATTGTCGTTACCGGCGGAGAGGATATTAACCCTGACCTTTACGGCGAAGAGCACAGCGCTTTGCTGGAGGACAACACAGAATACCGCGATTGGCGCGATACTTCTGACTATAATCTGATCAAAGCCGCTGTAAACACCAACAAGCCTATGCTGGCCATTTGCCGCGGTATGCAGATGTTCAACGTTGTATGCGGCGGGGGCCTGATTCAGGATCTGCCCAGTTATCTGGGAACCACCGGCGACGAGTATAAAGTTCACCGCAACCGCCCCAATTGGGCCCGTCATGATATCATCATAGGCGACAATGCCAAATGGATGAAGGACATTGCAGGCGATTCTTACTTAATGGACGTGGCCTCCTGGCATCACCAGGTTGCCAATCCCGGCCGCGTAGGCCAGGGGCTGACCGTGGTTTCCTACGGGCCGAACGATGTGATCGAGGCCGTGGAATATCAGGCCAACACCTTTGCCCTGGGTGTTCAGTTCCACCCCGAGGCCGACGCTCTGGGCGGAAGCAGCGCTGTATGCAATCCAGCCGTTGCAGCTAATTTCTTCCGCTCTCTGGTTCAGCACGCTAACTAAATCATTCCCGCAGGAGAAGAGCTTCCCCTGCGCCTCACATGGCCCGTACGGCCCTTTGGCGGCATATTCTCCGCATGGGCCCTGCGCATTTAACAAAAGCGTCTGTCCCTTTCCGGGACAGACGCTTTTGTTGAGCGCCGCCGTGAACCGCAACGAGCTCCTTGATATAATATGACATGATGTCGGGGTCAAAAGGTCTCTTTACGCCTTTGATACCGGATTGCTCCGCACTTTGTGCTCCCGCAATCCTCAAAAACATGAAAAATCCGCCCCGCTCGGCCTCCTTTTTCATGTTTTCGGCGGGTCCCAGGTTCAAAAATCCTCCTCCAAGCGAGCCTGCATCGGATTTCAGACCTTTTGACCCTGGTATCATGACATAATAATATTAAATATGAATGAAAGAGGACAAAACATGGACAAATACACAGACAGCCGCCCTCTCACCCGAAGCGAACAGGCGGCTGAGGAGCTGATCGGCCTGATCCGTAAAAAAAACTACGCGCCAGGGGACAAGCTTCCCACCGAGACAGAACTTTCCGAAATCCTGCAGGCCGGCAGAAATACCGTGCGGGAGGCCCTCCGTATCCTCGTATCCAGAAATATCGTAGTCATCCGCCAGGGCTCCGGAATCTTTCTGTCAGAAAAGCAGGGCGTCGCCGACGACCCCTTTGGATTTTCCCTCGCAGGAAACCACGAAAAGCTGACCAGGGATCTGATCCAGATCCGGCTCATGCTGGAACCCCCTATCGCCGCCCTTGCCGCGCAAAACGCCACAAAGGAGGATCTACAAAAGCTGGAAGATCTCCTTCTGGAAGTAGAAACGCTGATCGCCAGGCGCGCGGACTATGCCAAAGCCGATATCCGCTTCCATGAACAAATTGCCAATTGCAGCCACAACAGCGTCATGTCAAATCTGGTGCCTGTGATCGGAAAAGGGATCGCTGTATTTGCCCGGGAAGTGGAAAGCACCGAATATGAACAGACTCTGTTGTCCCACCGGGCCATTTTCAAAGCGGTTAAGGAAGGACGTGGCGTGGATGCGCAGCAGGCTATGTATTTTCATCTCCTATATAATGAAAACCGTTATATTGAAGGCCAAAATAATATTACAAAAAGGCCGCCGGTAACGTAGCCCGTAACAGATTCTATTCAACAGAAAACCCGCGTCCGCTGCGCTTTTCTCCGGGCGGAAGCGGTGTTTCTGTGGAGTTTCATTTATTCATCCTATAACTTATACATTTTTTCGTTTGTATATTGATTTATCCCGTAATAAGTGCTACTATATGAATATATTCATAGGATGAATTTTAAAGGAGTGTATACAGATGAAACCTTTATATGATGTATTAGTAATTGGCGGCGGCGTCATTGGCAGCGCTATCGCCAGAGAACTGTCCAGATATGATCTGCGGATTGGCGTCCTGGAGAAAAATCTAGACGTGTGTTACGAAACCAGCGGCCGCAATTCCGCTGTGGTCCATGGCGGTTTCGCCTACGATACCGGTTCACTTAAAGCAATGTTTTGCGTTGAGGGCAACCGGATGATGGGCGAGCTGGCAAAGGAGCTGGACTTTCCGTTTCAGCGGTGCGGTAAGGTGCTGGTCGGCAACACCGACGAGGACATGGAAACCTTAAAGCGCACGCTGGCGCAGGGGGAGAAAAACGGCGCGTCCGGGCTGGAGCTTATTGATGAAGAGCGGCTTCACGAGCTGGTTCCCGCGGTTGTTGGAAAATTTGCCATGTTCTCCCCGCAGAGCGGAATCCTCGATCCGTTCCAGTATACGGTCGCGCTGGCAGAGAACGCGTGCCAAAACGGCGCGGAGTATTTCTTTGACAGCGAGGTCACAGATATCCGGCAAAACCCGGATGGCCATTACCTGATCTCCACATCCGGAGGAGAGTTTGCCTGCCGCTGGGTCATAAATGCCGCCGGGCTTGGCTGTAAGAAAATCTCGGATATGCTGGGGATCACCGGCTATCATGTCATCGGTTCTAAGGGGGATTACATTATTCTGGACAAACGCACCGGCCCGCTCCTGCCCATGCCGGTGTATCCGGTTCCCAGCAACACATATATGGGGATTCATGTGACGAATACCATCGACGGGAATGTGATCGTAGGCCCCAATGCCGAAATGGTCAGCGATTTTACCTATTACGGGGTTCCCCAGGAAAATATGGATTATCTGGCTGACAGCGCTTCCCGGCTCTGGCCGCACATTCATAAGGCGGATTATATCCGCAATTATTCGGGAATTCTGCCCAAATGGGTGGATGAGAACGGCGTGATTCAGGATTTTAAGATTGAGATCCGCGATGATCTGGCCCCCCATGCCGTCAACCTGGTGGGGATCGAATCACCCGGTCTGACAGCAGCCGTGCCCATTGCCCGCCATGCGGTCAGCCTCATGAAGGAACGGGAAACGCTGCGTGAAAAACCGGACTTTAATCCCTGCCGCAAAGGCATCGTGCGCTTTGAGAGCCTGTCCTTGGAAGAAAAGGCAAGGCTGATTGAGGAAAACCCTGATTACGGCGAGGTTATCTGCCGCTGTGAAAAGGTAACCAAAGCGGAGATTTTACAGGCCATTCACAATTGCCTCGGCGTCAGCACCATGGCGGGAATCAAATACCGCACCCGCTCCATGATGGGGCGCTGCCAGGGCGGCTACTGCCAGATGCGGCTGGAGCAGATGATTGAGGAAGAGCTCGGGAAAAAAGAGACAGAGATCGTGTACGCCCGTCAGGGTTCCCAGGTACTCTTTGGAAAAGTGAGAAAGGAGGCTTAAGCATGGAAAAGAAAGATGTGGTGATCATAGGCGGCGGACCGGCCGGACTCGCGGCAGCCGTGGAATTACATAAAAAGGGGATCCGAGATATCCTGATTCTGGAGCGGGAACGCCATCTGGGGGGAATTCTCCGCCAGTGCATCCATGACGGCTTCGGCCTTTCCCGCTTTCATACGACCTTAAGCGGGCCGGAATACGCCGCACGTTTTATCGAGGAAGTCAAAGCCTGTCAGATTCCCTTTCTGACAGAGACCACTGTACTGGATATATCCCCGGACAAAATCGTCACAGCCGTGTCCAGAGACGGCCTGACGCAATATCAAGCCAAAGCAGTCATCCTCGCCATGGGCTGCAGAGAGCGGACAAGAGGGGCTCTCTGCCTTCCGGGAGAGCGGCCCGCGGGCGTGTTTACCGCCGGAGTGGCCCAGGCGTACATGAACCTCTATAACCGGATGCCTGCCAGAGAGGTCGTGATTCTCGGCTCCGGCGATATCGGTATGATTATGGCGAGGCGTCTGACTCTTGAGGGGGCCCATGTACAGGCAGTCTTTGAAGTACAGCCCATTCCCAGCGGCCTTCCCAGGAATATTGAACAGTGTTTAAATGATTATCAGATCCCGCTGTATTTAAGCCACACCGTGACCCAAATACACGGGAATACGCGGCTGACCGGGGTAACGGTGTCCCAGGTAGATGAAAATCTAAAGCCCATTCCCGGCACGGAAAAGGAGTATGCCTGTGATACCCTGATTCTTTCCGTTGGCCTGATACCGGAAAATGAGCTGTCCATTGACGCAGGCGTGGCTCTGGATCCCCGGACAAAAGGCGCGGTGGTAGACGAGCATTTCCAGACCAGCGCGGAAGGGATTTTTGCCGCCGGCAATGTGCTTCATGTACACGATCTGGTTGATTTTGTCTCCATGGAAGCGGAAAAGCTGGCAGACTCCGCGGCCCTCTATGTGTCGGACGGAACGCTTTCCGCCTGCTCCATTGAGGTGACGGCAGATTCCCGCATCGGCCATACCATCCCCCAGAAAGTCAGCGGCAGACAGGATTTCAAGCTTTCCCTGCGTGTCCGGACGATGATAAAGGACTGCCGCATCGTAGTCCGCCAGGACGGGCAGGAGGTTGCTTCTCAGAAAATGAAGAAAGCGATCCCTGCAGAGATGATACAGTTCATAGTCAAAGCAGACAGGATCCATTCCCTTAGCAAACTGGAGGTGAGTGTAGAATGACAAGAGAATTTACTTGTATTATCTGCCCCAATGGATGCGAAATCCAGGCAGAGATAAACGACGGCGTCCTGACCTCTGTGAGCGGGCATACATGCCCCAAAGGCGAGGCTTATGTAAGGCAGGAGCTGACCGATCCCCGGAGAAATATTGCCACATCCGTTCTGGTAAAGGACGGAGAACTTCCCCTGGCCAGCGTGCGCCTGACAAATCCGATCCCCAAGGATCAGATCTTTGCCGCTATGGAGACAATCCGGGGGCTTTCGCTGACTGCCCCGGTGAAAGCAGGCGATGTGATTCTGAAAGGCATACTGGGAAATGACAGCGACGTGATTGTGACAAAATCCGTATTAAAGATTTCATAGAACACCCCACTGCCCGCCGCGCGGCCCGCATGCTTTCTTGACAGCAAACTTCTTTATGCGGGCCTGCGCATAAAAACAGATCCATCACTTCTGATGGATCCTTTTATGATGCGGGTAGCCGGACTTGAACCGGCACGGAGTTGCCTCCGAGAGATTTTAAGTCTCTTGTGTCTGCCTATTCCACCATACCCGCCTGTATGAAATTTTAAAAATGGGGCCTATAGGGCTCGAACCTATGACCCTCTGCTTGTAAGGCAGATGCTCTCCCAGCTGAGCTAAGACCCCGTTTCATCCACGCGTCCTGCGACGCACCGATGTCAGCGACCCGAATGGGACTCGAACCCACGACCTCCGCCGTGACAGGGCGGCGCTCTAACCAACTGAGCCATCGGGCCAGATATACAATTGTGTTGCCTGATGTAAAGCTTTCATTACTGCCGGTTGAGAAAGAGTGGACCTTCGGGGACTCGAACCCAGGACCGACCGGTTATGAGCCGGTTGCTCTAACCAACTGAGCTAAAGGTCCAATATTATGCAACCTTTCAAAACATAGAATGAAAAAACTCCCCGAGTAGGACTCGAACCTACGACAGCGCGGTTAACAGCCGCGTGCTCTACCGACTGAGCTATCGAGGAATACTGTTTCACACAACAATAATATTATAATTCGAATAGGCCAAAATGTCAACACCTATTTTTTCTTTTTGTCACTCTTTTTATCGCTTTGCGAAGCGGTTCGATTTTCTTCATAATTATTCTCTTCATACACATAATGCTTCTGCCTTCCAAAATTTACAGCTTCCTCATGTGTATCAAAATAAATATCAATCACGTTGCCTTTCACTTCGCGCCCTGTGTCCTCAACGAGATAAATCGTATCCTCGATCCGGATGTAACTTCCCAGGGGCAGAACATCCGGATCCGCCGCAGCCGTATATCCGGCGCGCGGGACGGTCCCGCTCTTTGTCAGCTTCTCCTCTTTTTCCCCGCAGCAGATATCACAGCTACAATATCCTGTCACCTCGAACCGCCCTATCAGAGACTCCGTATCCTCCGGCGCATTCGCTCTCTTCCGGTAGACAGGCTGAATCTGCCTGCCAAACATCCGCGCGTCCTGGCTGCTCTCAAAATAAACGCAAATATCCTCCGTCGCGTTATCTCCGACCTTGTCCTCTACCACATAAACCGAATCCCCGATCCTGACCTGATCGCCCAGCTCAAACTGCGAAAAATCGGCTGCCAGGGTAACTCCGTCCCGCGGTTTTTTCCCGGAAAATGTCAGATTTTTCTCCGTCATACTATACGCGGCAATCTCCAGATCTCCCATATAAAGCCATTCCCCGCCCAGACGGCTCCCGGTGGACGCATCCTCTTTTCCGGGCCCTTTAGGAGTATCCTCTTCCCCGCTCTCCCTTACAGTCCCAGGCGCCTGTGGCAGCAACGCTCCCTCCGAAGCGGCCTCAACCGTACCTCTCCCAAAGGCCAGTCCCGCAGTCACACAGCATCCGGCAGCGGCAAGCAGATACAGGAATATCCTTCCTGTTTTAGCGGATCTCAAACCATGTCTGTCCTGCCGTCTTTTCTTTGCCGCTCTGACCCTCTCTATTCCGCTTTTGCCACCCTCCGATCCCTTCTCCCACTTCAAACCTTATCCGCCTCCGTTCCGTAAATTTCGACTTTATTATTTCGATTTTTTATAAAAATACTTTTGACAACTGACGGGTCTTACATTAAAATATATACATTAGTCAATGGTGAGCATGACTCTATTTTACACTATTTTTAACACTTTGGGGTGGTTTTCACCTATATTATATTCCATTTCACTTAATTTGTCCTATATACAATATTCGACAGCAACAATCAAATTCCTAAATAAAGCCGGAGGAAAATTATGTACAGAATTGCTGCATGTGACGACGATGGCGTTGCCATTAGCCAGCTAAAAATGCTTATCAGCCAATATGCCCTGGAACATTCCGAGCTGGAACTTTCCTTTACCCCATTCTGCTCCCCGGAAGAACTGGCTTTGCATATTAAAAGGCATGCATTTGACATCTATCTTCTTGACATCATATTAGGAAAAACAGACGGCATTGAGCTCGGCGCCGCAATCCGTCAGGAGGATGAGAAAGCTGTTATCATATATATCACATCCTCTCCCGATTATGCGGTACAATCTTACAGTGTGGAAGCCTTTTATTATCTGCTAAAGCCAATCGGACGCCAAAGTCTGTTTCCCGTACTGGATAAGGTGTTTACACGCCTTTACAAAACACAGAACAGCGCGTTTTCGATACGCACGCGGGATGGCCTTTATTCCGTTAAGACCAGCCGGATCGTATATATCGAATACCATTCCCATCGCCTCCTGTATCATCTGGATGATGGAACCAATATCCTCAGTATTACCTTTCGCGAAAGCTTTGACCGGATATCTGCCCCTATTTTAAAAAACAGCTCATTCGCAAAGGTTTCTTCCTCGTTTATTGTTAATTTTATGCATGTTAAAAAAATAACGAAAAAAGGATTCTACATGACAAATGACATGGAAATCACTGTCAGCCGCCTCTATCCGGATGTCAAAAGGGAATATATGGACTATATTCTCAAAGGCGGGGAGCACAGAGCTCTTTAAATCCGCGCGGCCCGCATGCTGCTTTGGCAGCAACGTTCTCTGATGCGGGCTCTTATGCATAAAAAAACCGCAGAATCTTCTCTGCGGTTAATAATTAATCGTACTTTGTTTTCATATACCCTCAAAACCACATATTGAAATCCATCCAAACCTTCCCTCTTCCTGGTTAAGCCCTCGACCGATTAGTGACAGTCAGCTCCATACATTACTGCACTTCCACCTCTGCCCTATCTACCTCGTCGTCTTCAAGGGGTCTTACTCTTGCGATGGGATATCTCATCTTGAGGGGGGCTTCACGCTTAGATGCCTTCAGCGTTTATCCCGTCCCGGCTTGGCTACTCTGCCATAGGCCTGACGGCCTAACAGATCCACCAGCGGCCGGTCCATCCCGGTCCTCTCGTACTAAGGACAGCTCCTCTCAAATATCCTACGCCCGCGCCGGATAGGGACCGAACTGTCTCACGACGTTCTGAACCCAGCTCGCGTACCGCTTTAATGGGCGAACAGCCCAACCCTTGGGACCTGCTACAGCCCCAGGATGCGATGAGCCGACATCGAGGTGCCAAACCACTCCGTCGATGTGAACTCTTGGGAGTGATAAGCCTGTTATCCCCAGGGTAGCTTTTATCCGTTGAGCGATGGCAATCCCACTTTCATACCACCGGATCACTAAGTCCTACTTTCGTACCTGCCCGAGCCGTCGCTCTCGCAGTCAGGCTCCCTTCTGCCTTTGCACTCTTCGGATGGTTTCCAACCATCCTGAAGGAACCTTTGAGCGCCTCCGATACCCTTTCGGAGGCGACCGCCCCAGTCAAACTCCCCGCCTGGCATTGTCCCACCGCCGGATTACGGCGGATGGTTAGAAACCCAATGCCACAAGGGTGGTATCCCAACATTGACTCCGGGAAAACTGGCGTTCTCCCTTCACTGTCTCCCACCTATCCTGTACATGCAGCACCGGATCCCAGTACCAAGCTGGAGTAAAGCTCCATGGGGTCTTTCCGTCCTGGCGCAGGTAACCAGCATCTTCACTGGTATTTCAATTTCACCGGGGGCATTGTTGAGACAGCGCTCAAATCATTACGCCTTTCGTGCGGGTCGGAACTTACCCGACAAGGAATTTCGCTACCTTAGGACCGTTATAGTTACGGCCGCCGTTTACTGGGGCTTAAATTCAAAGCTTCGCCCGAAG